>JAFLJW010000040.1 GCA_022712815.1 Pseudodesulfovibrio sp.
CCTCTCCCCTTCCCCAGCCGCCGGAGGCATTCGTTTACATAAGGCTCGGCAAGTAGGTGACTATTGAGGGGAAGGCCATGAGGATGGCGATGCATAGGAGATAGGCGATCATGAAATAGCTGACGCCTTTGAATACGTCTGTCATGGGCACGTCTTTGGCCATGGATGCGACGATGAACGTATTGACGCCCACGGGTGGTGTGATGGCGCCCAGCGTTGTGACGACGGTGATGAGCACGCCGAACCAGAGCGGGTCGTAGCCCATGGCGGTGACGACCGGGAAGAAGATCGGGATGGTCACGAGCAGCAGTGCCAGCGCGTCCATGACCATGCCGCCGATGACGTAGATGAGGCAGATGACCGCGATGATGACCATGGGTGGGACAGGCAGGCCAGCGACCCATCCGGCGGCCTCAAAGGGCAGGCGGGTGATGGCCAGGAATCGTCCGAAGATGACCGCGCCGAGGATGATGACCATGATCATGCAGGAAATTTTGAGACTGTCGTTTATGGCCAGATGGAATTTTTTCCAGCTCATCTTGCCGGAAATGACGCTGATGAGCAGGGACAGTGCGGCACCGGCGGCACCGGCCTCGGTGGGGGTGAACAGGCCGAGGAACAGACCGCCCATGACCAGGAAGAAGATGATGATCATCTCGATGGAGCCGGGCAGGGACTTGATCTTTTCTGTCAGGGTAGTTTTGGGACCAGCTGGACCCCAGGTAGGATTTCTTTTGCAGAGATACCAGATTGTCGCCAGGAAAAGCAGGGTGAGCATCACGCCGGGCACCATGCCGCCGACAAAGAGTTTGGCGATGGACTGGCCGGTTTGCAACCCGATGATGATCAGGACCACGGATGGTGGGATGATCACGCCGAGGGTGGCACCGGCGGCTACCGAGCCGGTGGCGAGGATCGGGTTGTATTTGAATTTTTTCATTTCCGGCAGGGCCACGGTGGACATGGTGGCGGCGGTGGCCGAGTTGGACCCGCAGATGGCTGCGAACCCGGCACAGGCCAGAACCGTGGTCATGGCAAGTCCGCCGCGAATTTCACCCATCCAGGCGTAGGCGGATTTGTAGAGCCGCTCGTTGACGCCGGAGTAGAAGCATATCTGGCCCATGAGAATGAATAGCGGGATAACGGTCAGGCCGTATTTGGAAAAGACGTTCCAGAGTTCGGTGCCGAGCATGCCGGTGGCCGCGTTCCAGTTGAGGATGTATGCGAATCCGCCAAAGCCGATGATGGCCATGGCAAAACCAACTGGGATGCGTAGCAGAAAAATGATGACCAGAAGGAGAACGGTGCCGAAGATTCCGGCGGTAATCGGGTCCATTACAGCACCTTTTTCGAGGTCATGGTTTTGAGCGTATCGATCAGAAGCACGAAGGCGAGGGCAAAACAGCCTGCCGAGGCTGCGAATACGAACGGGTGGTAAACTATCTGGAGCGTTTCCGAAATTTCTCCGGTCTGGATCAGGAAGGCTGCCCATTTCCCTGTTTCAAGCCCTGCCAGGAAGAAGAATCCGCAGGATAGTGCGCTGGTGGCACCATCGGCCAGTCGGCGGACAGGCGCGGGAAAATGCTTGAGCAGAAGGCCCACCGCGATGTGGGATTTTTTCCGCTGGGCAGTGGCCAGTGAAAAGGCGGCGACCACTGCGGCCATGAAGCCCATCAGTTCAAATGTTCCCTGCACTGGCACCCATACGGCCCGCAGGACCATGTTGGCACAGGCCAGACCCATCATGGCAACGAGAAAAATCCCGGCCAGTCCGGTGAGCAGTCTGGCGACGCGTTCGCTGAAGCTGTCGAGCGTATCAATCATGTGAGCCCCGGAAAAAAGACGCCCCCGCAGGATCGTGCGGGGGCGCGTAAGTTCATGGTTACTTGCCGAGTTCGGCTTTGTGTTTTGCCTTGAGTGCCAGCATGTCGGTCAGGATGGCATCTGCGTCAAGGCCAGCCTTGGCAGCAGCGTCCTTCCAGGTGTCGACCAGCGGTGCGCCCAGATTCTTGATTTTGGCATGTTCGGCAGCGGTCAGTTCAAAGACTTCCACCTGATATTTTTCCTTGGACCAGGCCAGAGAATTCTTGATGTGGTTGTCCAGATAGTTGCCGGTCCATGCGGACTGTTCACGGCCCAGATCGTTGAAGATCTTTTTGACTGCTGCCGGGAGGGTTTCCCACTTGGCCTTGTTCATGATGACTGCAAAGGGGTAGACTGGCAGGTTGGTGATGGTTTCATATCGGCAAATTTCAGCAAAATTGAAGTCCTTCAAGACATCAAAGGAGGAGACGAGTCCCTTGACCACGCCTTTTTGCAGGGCCTCGGGAGTCTGGGACATGGGCATACCTACGCCTTGTGCGCCCAGGCCGCTGAGGATTTTCAGAATGGAGCCGGAAGCGCGAAGCTCGACACCATTGAGGTCGGAGAGCTGTTTTACCGGCATCTTGCTCATGATATTGGACGGAGCCGAGGTAAACATGGTCAGGACCTTCACGTCCTTGAACTCCTCGGGCTGGTGTTTCTGATAGAGGTCCCACATGGTCAGGCTGGAGACTTTGGTGGAAGTGAATGCCACCGGCAGGTTCATGGCGGACATGGCCGGGAATACGCCGGGGTAGTAGGGCAGACTGATACAGCCGATGTCGGCCTGACCGGTCTGCACGCCGCGGAGCATGTTCTTGGCACCCAGCAAAGTTCCGCCGGGGAAAGTCTGGATCGCAACTGCACCGTCGGTCCGTTTTTCGACCTCGGCTTTCCACTGTTCCATCTGGATGCAGGGGAAGGTCTTGGCTGGCGGGAAATTGGCATAGGTCAGGGTGGTCCCGGCCATGGCCGCTGTTGCCAGCAGGCAGGTCAGGGCTGCAACAGCAGCCAGCATGGTGAACAGTTTTCTCATCAGCTCTCTCCTTGGGAAAAAATCTATGATTTTGAACGGACTCGTCAGCCTGTTCAAGGGTTAGTTCGTCTGGAGGTCGTAGGCCAGCACAACGGTTTTGCGGTTGCCGTATCCAATGCCTGCAAAGGTATTGATAAGAACGCAAAGCTGCTTTTTGCCATCGTTATTTATGTCGGCAAGGGCGATGTCGGAAACCTGTCCTTTGATCCGGCGGGTCTTCCAGGCCAGATTCAGGCCGACGCCATCCCAGACCATTGAGTGAATTTCACCCTGGGTGAAGTATTTGTAGCTCTCGACGAGTTGAGCTGATGCGGACAGGTTCTTGTTGGCCAGAATTTCATATTTGGTTTTGCTGCTCAAGAGGGCGGTGAGCATTCTGAACGGAATGTTGTAAGTCAGCATTCTTTCGTCCGTGACACCCGGGCCCATCCCGACCATGGTATCCGAAGTGAAAATGGCGATGCCGGAACTGTTGAACGATTCATCGGTTTCGTTGAGTCGCTCGAAAGTCTGGCTGTAGGTTATGATTTTGTGTTTGTTGTTGATGATAAGGTAATTGTACCCCATCTCCTGAGCGAGGTAGGTCATGTTGTATACGTTGCCGTATTCCGGGTGCTGGATTTTCTGACCCAACTGGATGGAATCTCCCTTGACGTATGCTTCGGATATATATTTATCAAACAGGTCTCGTTGGCCTTTTTTCTGTGCGGCCAGAATGGGCATGTAGGTCGGAGGGATACGCAGTACACCAAGGAATCTATTGTATTTCTTGACTATGTATTTAAATTTCCCGCCGTTAAAAGAGAGGATGCTTGATTTCGGGGTTCCCTCTGGGGCCTTGATTCCGCTTTTCGGCTCGACTTGATACGCCCCTACGACAAGTTCCGGGACACCGTCTCTGTCCAGATCCACTGCTTCAAGTCTGATATTAGTCAGGTTCGGAGCCATTTTGAACGTGGCCAGATGTTCGAGTTTCCCCTGCCTGAAACGGTAGGCCGCGATAGCTGATTTTTGCAGAATAAAAATTTCGTTTTGTCCATCGCCGTCTCCATCGGCCACGACCATGCTGTACGAGGAGAAACGCAGGGTCTGGCTTCTCCAGCGACCAATATTCTCGGTGCCGCCTTCATAGCGGAATTGAGGATTCAATGTGTCTGTCTGATATCCACTGTTCTGTGCCATGATGAAGGCAGAACTCGTTAGTGCCGTGGATCTTTTCAGGTCCTCCTCACTCTTGATCTTTTCGGCAGTGCTGTATCCGGGCCGGTTGAAGACATCCCCCATGATCGCCCTGCTCTGCGCATCAAGCCAGGGAGTGATTTCGTCTATCTTCATCTGGCCTTTCTGTTTCCATGCTTTGCCATCGCTGCCTATGGCCTCTATTTCGAGGTTGGCATCCTTGTTGATGATGGTGATGGTGCCGGTGATGAGGTAATCAACTCCCAACCCTTTGAGGGCATTGAGGGCCTCGGCCTTACTTTTTGGGGTGGATATGTCGGACAGGCTTTTGCTGGTCGGCTCCACGTGCCCGACCCATTCGAGGTCATTGGCCAGACTGGCCTGGAATGCCTGTGGAAAGTAGGAGTACATTTTTGGCCCATTGTAATTAAACGGGAGGACTGCAAATGTTTTCGCGTCCTGAGCCAGAGCCGGAGCGGCCAGGAGCAGGGTCGCCAACATGGTGAAAAGAGCGATATTAAAGCGGCGGCTTGCCATATATTCCTCCGTGAAATGGGTGATGTCTTGCAATCGTGTGAATTTGGTTCCACGCAACATATTGCGCGGCAGGCCCTTGTACCAGTTTCCGTGTCCGGATGTAAAGGTGGACTGCCAGTTGATTCGCCGGGGCCAAGCCTGTATTGATCCCCCTGTGAGTAACATGAGAGCACTGCATAATTGCCCACTGACCGTGTTGCTGTAAAAAA
>JAFLJW010000041.1 GCA_022712815.1 Pseudodesulfovibrio sp.
GTGCATCTGATATCCCCCGTGTTCAAAATGGTATCGGTATTTGCATCGTGTCCACGTCCAAGGGGTTGCTGGAAGGCGCCAAGGCCAAAGAGGCCAACGTCGGTGGCGAACTGTTGTGTGAAATCTGGTAGAGAGGTTCCAAAATGTCTCGTATAGGAAAGAATCCCATCGAAATACCTTCGGGTGTTGAGGTGTCTGTCGGAGCCTCCGAAATCCAGATCAAGGGTCCCAAGGGAAGCTTGAAAACTCCGGTTCACCCGACCGTTGAATATAAGATCGAGGATGGCAAGGTTTATGTCACCCGCATCGATGACACCCGCCAGGCGCGTGGTCAGCATGGTCTCAGAAGGACCTTGCTTGCCAACTGCGTCGAGGGTGTGACCAAGGGCTTTGAAAGGGGCCTGGAAGTCATCGGTGTTGGATACAAGGTGTCCGTGCAGGGCAAGAAAGTCGTTCTGAACGTCGGGTATTCTCACCCGGTCGAGTTCGATCTGCCTGCCGGTGTCGAAGCCAAGGCCGAGGGGAGCAAGTTGCTCCTGGCCAGCATTGACAAGCAGCTTGTCGGTGAAGTTGCAGCTCAGATTCGCCGCGTACGTCCGCCTGAGCCCTACAAGGGCAAGGGCATCAAGTACCTGGAAGAAGTGATCCGCCGCAAAGCTGGTAAGTCCGGCGCTAAGTAGGGGTATTAAGTCATGAGTAAAAGCAAAAATGCACAGCGGCTTCTTCGGAAGCCCCGCATCAGGAAAAAAATATCCGGCACCGAAGTCCGGCCACGTCTGGTCGTCTTTCGCTCCAACCAGCATTTGTATGCTCAGTTGGTCGATGACGTAAACGGCGTGACCATCGCTTCCTCCAGCACTCAGGTGCTGAACAAGGACGGCGAGACTCTCAAGGCCAACAGGGAATCTGCTACCAAAGTGGGCAAGGATATTGCCGCCAAAGCTTTGGAAAAGAAGATTGAAGCTGTTGTTTTTGACCGGAGTGGTTACATCTATCACGGCAAGATCAAAGCTCTTGCCGACGGAGCCCGCGAAGCCGGGCTTAAATTCTAGGTAGCTAGGAAAGTACAATGGAACAAAACGATAGTGGACTGATTGAAAAAATCGTCTATCTCAATCGCGTCGCCAAAGTTGTTAAGGGTGGCCGCCGTTTCAGCTTTAGCTGCCTGGTGGTCGTCGGTGACGGTGAAGGTGGAGTCGGGTTCGGACTTGGTAAGGCAAATGAAGTGCCTGAATCCATTCGCAAGGCCTCTGAACGGGCCAAGAAGAACATGATCAATGTTCCTCTGCTGGATGGAACCCTTCCGTACGAAACCATGGGACGCTACGGTGCAGGCCGCGTCATGCTCAAGCCTGCCAGCCGTGGTACCGGTATTATCGCTGGTGGTCCCGTGCGTGCGGTCATGGAGGCCGTGGGTGTCCATGACATCCTGACCAAGGCCATCGGTACGAACAACCCGCACAACGTGTTGCGTGCCACAATGGCTGGTCTTGCATCCCTGCGTAGTGCCGAGGAAGTTTCCGCCCTGCGCGGTGTCCCGGTTTCCACGCCGAGAAAGTAAAGGAGATCACCATGTTGCAAGTCAAAATGATTAAAAGCAAAATTGCGTGCAAGCCCGCCCAGGTCAAGACCCTGGAAGCATTGGGTCTGCGCAAGATCAATAAAGTCAGGACCCATGAAGACAACCCCGTTATCAGGGGCATGATCTACAAGGTCAGACATCTGGTGGAGGTAACTGAGTCATGAGACTTCATGAACTGTATGCATTCCCGGAAGAATACAAGCAGCGTCGCCGCATAGGCCGTGGCTCCGGCTCCGGCTGGGGTAAGACCGCTGCTCGTGGTCATAATGGACAGAACTCACGTTCCGGTGGCGGTGTCCGTCCCGGTTTCGAGGGTGGACAGATGCCTTTGGCTCGTCGCCTGCCCAAACGTGGCTTCAAGAATCCCTTCCGCGATGAGTATGAAACTGTGAACGTTGGCCGTTTGTTGGCCATGTTCGAGGGCAAAGACGAAATCACCCTGCTCGACATGTATGAACGCGGCGTTGTCAAGAACGGCTCCGCTGTCAAAGTGCTCGGAACCGGTGATGTAGCCAAGGCCGTGACCATTGAAGCCCATCGCTTCAGTGCTTCCGCTGCCGAGAAAATTGCCAAGGCCGGCGGCAACGCCAAGGCCGTTGAAGCGTAACTCATAGAGTATCGGAAGGGTTATTGTGGCGATGTCAGGAGTTGAGAATCTTGCCCGAGTGCCAGAGCTGAAGAAAAAATTGCTCTGGACGTTCGCACTGCTTGCCGTCTACCGGATGGGCATTCATATACCTATTCCAGGCGTCGACAGTGCCGCCCTGGCGGAGTTTTTCGCCCAGGCGCAGAACACACTGTTCGGGATATTCGATATGTTCTCGGGTGGTGGACTTAGTAATATGTCCATCTTTGCCCTGGGCATCATGCCCTACATCTCGGCTTCCATTATTCTTCAGCTTCTGACTGTGGTCAGTCCTGAGCTGAAGCGTCTTCAGAAAGAAGAAGGCGAGGCCGTGCGTAAGAAAATAACCCAGTACACCAGGTACGGAACCGTGGTCATCACGGTTGTCCAGGGCTTCGCCATTGCGACAGGCCTGGAGAGCATGAGCAGCCCCACCGGGGCTCCCATGGTGCTGTTCTCCGGTATCGGGTTCAAGTTGATGACCATCTTGACCCTGACCGCAGGTACAGTGTTCCTCATGTGGCTTGGTGAACAAATGACTGAAAAAGGGATCGGAAACGGTATCTCCCTGATCATCTATGCCGGTATCATCGCGGGCCTTCCGTCCGCAGTGGTCAATACCGTGCAGTTGATGACCGTGGGTGAAATCAGCCTGTTCATTTTGCTCTTCCTCATTGTTGTGATGGTTGCCACTTTGGCTTTCATCGTCTTCATGGAGCGAGGGCAGCGCAGGATTCCGATTCACTATGCAAAGCGTCAGATGGGACGCAGAATGGTCGGTGGGCAGACAACGCATCTGCCCCTCAAGATTAACACCGCTGGTGTTATTCCGCCGATCTTCGCCTCTTCCATACTGATGTTCCCTGCGACCGTTGCCCAGTTTTCGCAACAGCAATGGTTGCAGGAATTCTCGTCCTTCATGAGTCCTGATTCCATTCTTTACAATTTATTGTTTATTGGAATCATCATCTTTTTCTGCTACTTCTATACGGCGATCATGTTTGATCCCAAAGGAATTGCAGAGAATATCCAGAAGCAGGGCGGCTTTATTCCGGGCATCCGCCCGGGCGCACGCACCCGCGAACACATTGACAAAGTGCTGGCCCGCATTACCTTGTGGGGCGCACTATATGTGGCGGCTGTCTGCGTACTGCCCATGTTTTTGATCAGCAAGTTCAGCGTGCCGTTCTACTTCGGTGGAACCTCGCTTCTGATCGTGGTCGGCGTGGCCATGGATTTCATGGGTCAAATTGAGTCTTACCTGATCTCGCGTCAGTACGAAGGTTTGATGGGCAAGGCCGGAAAAGCAAAAGGCAGGCACTAGACTTGAAAAAGTTCAGAGGTGTATTCCTAAAGAATGATAATGAGATTGGCCTCATGCGTGAGGCCAATCGTATTGTTTCCATAATTCTCGACGAGTTGGGAGAGAACGTCAAACCTGGCGTCCCGACCATCCTTTTCGAGGAAATTTGCAGGGCGCGGTGCGAAGCGCACAATGTCCGTCCTGCGTTTTTAGGGTATCAGGGATTTCCTTATGCTCTTTGTTGCTCTTTGAACGAAGAAATAGTACATGGCTTTCCCTCCAAGGATCGTATCCTTGAAGAGGGCGACATCGTCAGTTTTGACATGGGTGTCGTGTACAAAGGTTTTTTTGGTGATTCGGCCCGCACCTTTGCGGTGGGGAAGGTCGCCAATGAAACGCAGAAACTTATGGACGTAACCCGTGAGTCTCTTCATGTTGGTATCGAACAGGCCGTACCTGGTAATAATCTGTATGACATTTCCGCGGCAATTCAGTCATACGTCGAAGGTTTCGGTTTCGGTATAGTGCGTCGATTTGTTGGACACGGGATCGGAAGTCAT
>JAFLJW010000396.1 GCA_022712815.1 Pseudodesulfovibrio sp.
GCTTTGTAGAAATAGAATTCTGCCGGGATGGAGCCGTCAGAGGTCAGCATGTCCAGAGCCGTGGAGCCTTGGGCGTAGAATTGATCGTTGATGAACATGAGGACGGCATCGAGAATAAAGCTCTTTTCCGGCGGTCCGTTCAATGTAACCTCAAGGGCCTTGGCCGGATTGTTCAGCTTGAGGTTGAGGTTTATCAGCCGCAGCCGTGCTTCGGGAAAGGGTGTGCTCAGATTCAGGATGCTGGTATATGTCTTTTCCGCGGACACGTAATCCTTGGCAAGTTCATATTGGTAGGCCAGCTCGACCATTGCTTCGGCAAAGCCCGGGTCCATGGCGATGGTTTTTTTCAGGGTGGCTATGGCTGTCTTGCGCATGCCCAGATTGCCCTGCACCCTGCCCATTGCGTAGAGGGCATCGGCACTTCTTTTGTCTGCCGGAATCTTGTTCAGGGTATCAAGGGCCGCAGCGTCTTTGCCCGCGTCCATGAGCATCTGCCCCAGCCGCTCTCTGGCCTGAATATCGTCGGGTTGTTTGGCGAGATAGTCGTCCATGACCCCGAAGGCTGCGTCGATGCGCTCATCCAGGATATAGGAATTGGCAAGGTAGATGGTCAGTACCTGATTGTCCGGGAATTTGGTCAGTCCTTCCTTTAAGGCCGCTCTGGAGAGACTTGTGCCACTTGGATGGTTCCAGTAGAGACCCGCCTTTTCCAGATATAGTTCAGGAGAAGGGTCAGCGATGAGAAGCCGATCAAGGGCCTCGGCGGCTCTGGTGTGGAGTTCATTGACTTCCTCAGTGGTCAGGGGGCTCTTCTTGCCCTCGGCCAGGTGATGCTGCATGCGCTGCAACTGATCCTGATACAGGAGAAAGTCGTAGCTGATCCGGGCCGATTTGCTGAGCGGCTGGGGTGCAACTGTGGGCGATGGCGTTCGTTTCCCGCCACAGGCTGTCAGGCCCAGAAGTGCCAGGGTCAGTAGTAGAGCCGTCAGTGCGGTGAAAAAAATAGGCCTTTGTGTCTGTGTCATGCATGTTTCCCGTTTTGCGATGGCCCAAAGCCCGCTATTCGTGTTCCAGTACCCAATCCTTTGAAAAACCTTTGACCTTGTCTGTCATGTGTTCGCGAATCTTGACCAGTAATCGGGCTTCGATTTGCCTGACCCGCTCTCTGGTGACGCCAAACCGTTCACCGATTTCCCGCAGGGTGATGGGGTCCTCGGACAAAAGCCGGTCATCGAGGATGGCCAACTCCTTTTCATTGAGTGTCGGCCGGATCGTCTTGATATTGTCCAGCAACAAATTCACGATCTGGTCATTGGCAATGGATTCCTCCACGCCGGGACCAAGGGATGGCAGAAAATCCATCTTGGTGGCATCGGAATCCTCGCCCAGCGGTGCGTTGAGCGACATATCGTTCTTGGACAACCGCTGGTCCATCTCGGTGATCTCAGACTCGCTGACCCCAAGACTTTTGCTCAGAGCCTCGGTGGTCGGGTCAAACCCCATGGTCTGAAGCCGCTGGCGTTCCTTGTTCAAATTGTAAAAGAGCTTGCGCTGGGTCTGGGTGGTCCCGATCTTGACCATGCGCCAGTTGTCCATGATGTACTTGAGGATGTACGCCTTGACCCAGAACGCTGCGTAGTAGGAAAACTTGATCCCCTTTTCCGGGTCGAATTTCGTGACCGCCTTGAGCAGTCCGACATTGCCCTCCTGAATCAGGTCCAGAGAATTTTGCATCCAGCGTCGCTGGAAGTCCATGGCGATCTTGACCACCAGTCGCAGGTGGGAGGAGACCAGCTTGAAGGCGGCGTCCTCATCGTTTTCTTCTTGCACACGCTTGGCCAGCGCGTATTCCTCATCCGGTTCCAACATGGGGAACCGTGCTATTTCCTTTAGATACAACTGCAACGGATCGCGGACACTGACCTCCTTGGAGGACGTGGTCACGAACGCGGGGAGAGTATTCTTCAGCTTCACGGCCTTGGCCGGAGCATAAACGGGGACTGCGGTCGGATCTGTGCCGTCGGTTTCTGGTTCGACGATTTCCGGTTCGAGTGCAGTCGTTATCTTTTTTGATGTCATTTCGTATATGGAGTGGCGTCGTTGCGCCTGTTCAATACTTAATATAAAGAATAAAAAAGTGACACTATAGTTTTTATTTATCCTTTTCAATGTTTTTTAGCAGCTCAGGTCCCGATGGAACTGTTCTGCCGTACGGGTTTTTCACCTGAGCCCGACAAGACGAATAGCCCTTGATTTTTGGTGTGGCATGGTCTATATCTAGATATCTTGATATATGAATACAGCAGTCCGCGCGAGGTGTTGACCATCTGTCACACCAATAGCTACGGATGATACGGAGGATATTTTGCCAGATTTCAAATCCATACTTTGCGACGACTCCATCTATTTTTTTGATGGTGGTTACGGAACATTGCTTCAGGGCCGGGGGCTTCCTGCCGGTCTTTCACCGGAGCTGTGGGGACTCAAAGCGCCGGAAGTGATTCGTAGCGTGCACCAGGATTATCTGGAAGCCGGAGCCAATGTCCTGACCACCAATACCTTTGGCGGGTCCAGGCCCAAGCTCGGCCTTGATGCCGACCCCTACGAACTGAACAAGGCCATGACCCGTATCGCCCGCGAAGTGGCTGGAGACAACGCCTTTGTTGCCGCATCCATCGGACCCACCGGGCATTTTGTCGAGCCGCTTGGCGACCTGACCTTCCGTGAGTTGGTCGAAATTTTCAAGGAACAGATCAGGGGTTGCGTGGACGGCGGAGCCGACCTGATTATGGGCGAGACGCACTTTGATCTGGCCGAGGCCAAGGCCGTGGTCATCGCCGCTCGTCAGGTCTGCAACTTGCCTGTCGCCATGTCCATGACCTTTGAAGGCGAGGCCAGCCTGACCGGCACCAGTCCTCTGACCTTTGTGGATACCATGCAGAATATGGGCGTCGAACTGATCGGCACCAATTGTTCCGCCGGTCCCGAACAGATGTGCGACACGCTCAAGGCGTGGGCTTCTCGTCTGGACACCCCCATATTTGCCGAGGCCAACGCAGGATTGCCGGAATTGGACGACGATGGAAACACCGCTTTCAGGCTGTCAGCCGAAGCCTTTGCCGAACATGCGTCCAAATTCGTCGCACTCGGCGCGAAATTTATCGGCGGTTGCTGCGGCACCACGCCCGACCATATCCGCGCCCTGCGCAACAAGGTCGGCGATACACCATGGCAGAGACCGGTCAAGACAGACGATGCGCAACTGGTCCTGACCTCCCGCTCCATATCCGTTCCTGTGGGATTTTCTCATCCAGGTGTAATCATTGGTGAACGCATCAACCCTACGGGCAAGAAGCAACTCACCAGCGAACTCCAGGACGGAATATTCACCGAGGCTTTCCGGTTCGCCACAGAGCAGATTGATCTTGGCTCCCCGGTGCTGGACGTCAATGTCGGCGCACCCATGGTCGAGGAGGTGACGTTGCTGCCCGAATTGGTCAAGGGACTTGTCAGCAGGTTCCAGACCCCGCTGTCCATTGACTCAAACGATCCTGCCGCCGTGGAAGCAGGGCTGTGGGTCTACCCCGGTTCCCCGCTGGTCAATTCCATTTCCGGCGAGCCGGGCAAGATGGAGGAGCTTGGTCCCCTGTGCAAACTTTTTGGCGCACCGTTCATCCTGTTGCCCATTATCGGCAACAAGCTGCCGGTCACGGCCCGGGAGCGCCTCGCCGTAATCGAAGACTTGCTGGTAACTGCCGAAGGTCTTGGTATCCCCAGACGGCTGATCATGGTTGATGCCCTGGCTCTGACCGTCTCCTCCAAGCCCGAAGCCGCACGACATTCTCTTGAAGTCATGCGCTGCTGCCGCGACGAATGGGGACTGACCACCACCATTGGATTGTCCAATATCTCCTTTGGGTTGCCCGCTCGCGAGTTGCTCAACTCGACCTTCCTGTCGCTCTCCATGGCGTCCGGGCTTTGTTCGTTCATCAGCAACCCGAATTCTTCCCGTATTCAGGAAACCCTGCATTCAGCTGAGGTCCTGCTCAACCGGGACCCGTTGGCAAAGCGGTATATCAGCAAGTTCGCCGACTGGACCCCGGCCGAGCCGACCCGGTCCACGTCCTCAAACGATGGAGGAGGCACTTCGGGCCTGCCTGCTGCCCAGGCCGCAATCATCAAGGGAGACAAGGACGGCATCGTCGAACTGGTCGAGGTCGAGCTTAACGGCGGCATGTCCGCCATGGACATCGTCAATGATCTGCTGATTCCCGGCATCCTGACCGTGGGCGAAAAGTATGAGAAAAAAGAATACTTTCTGCCACAGCTCCTCCAATCCGCAGAGACCATGCAAGTGGCTTTCAAGCGGCTCAAGCCTTTGCTGGAAGCGGACGAAAATGCAGTGGACAAGCCCGTGGTTGTCATGGCCACCGTGGAAGGTGATATCCACGATATCGGCAAGAATATTGTCTGCCTGATGCTCAAGAACTACGGCTTTGATGTCGTGGATTTGGGCAAGGACGTGAAGGCAGAGGTCATCGTCGAGTCCGCTGCCGAAAACAATGCTGCCCTCATCGGGTTGTCCGCGCTCATGACCACCACCATGGTTCGCATGGAGGACACGGTAAAGCTGGTCAGGGAACGAGGTCTGGATACCAAAGTGATTATCGGCGGAGCCGTGGTCACCGAGAAATTCTGCACGGCCATCGGCGCGGACGGCTGGTCTACCGATGCGGTCAAGGCTGTGAAGCTGGCCCAGAGTCTGACGCATTAGGGCGGAGCGACCATTACCACCTGCTCCGTTTGGCAAGCTTTCAAATGATTGCGTTGTCAGGTTAAAAATGATTCTTGACGTAGCCAGGGCTAGGTCAAGAATCATTTTTACCTTCCGCCTTTCCTTTTTTCTCTTCCCCCACCAGGCATTGCGGCAGGCATGTGAATGCTGCTCAAATTTGACAGCCTGATGTCGTTGTGTCAGCTTCCTGTCATGAAAGAGTGGCAAACAGCGTCCGAAAGATCAAAATCCGGTGAGGAAGTGGCCCGGCTTATGTTGGAAACCTTTCGTTTTCACAATGCGCTTTTGGCCGCAGGAGATGAGTTGACAAGCGAGTTCGGACTGACCAACGCACGATGGCAGGTGCTCGGCGCGGCCCATGATGCGCCACGGACAGTCTCGGCCATTGCCCGGTTCATGGGGCTGACGCGCCAAAGTGTGCAGCGCACGATCCTGCGTCTTGTCACGGATGGATTCATCGAGCTTGTGGACAACCCGGAGCATGCCCGGGCCAGACTTGTCACATTCACCGACAAGGGGCTCTCGGCACTTCAGGGACTTTCAGAAAAACAGGCCGCATGGGTAGCCGGGCTGGCTAAAGACATACCGCCTGCCAATATCCGTATCGGTGTGGGCATGATGCGCGGCTTAATCCGCAGGCTGGAAGAGGCTGACTGATCGGCATCCATTTCCCTTCATTGCCTGCATGCAATCAGGCGGAATCCGCCAAAGCCAGCTTGATGCCCAGCCCGATGAAAAGGCTTCCGGCAACACGTTTGATCCATGTGCCATACCGCCCTCCACCGCCCATAACTGTTGAGAGCCGGGCAGCAGTCCAGGCCCAGAGCAGGTTCACCAGAGTGCCATTGAAGGTGAAGAGCAGGCCGAGGAAAAGGAATGCCAACGGTTTGGACGGGGCTTCCGCGCTGACAAACTGGGGCAGAAAGGCCAAAAAAAACAAGGCGACCTTGGGATTCAGGGCATTTGTCAAAAATCCTTGGGAAAAAATCTTGCGCCGGGACACCCGGAAAAAGTCGGCCTTCTCTTTTGTATTTTTTTCATTGCCATTACCCCGCCACATGGTCACCCCGATCCAGATGAGATATGCCGCGCCGACCAGTTTGACGACGGTGAAGGCCATGGCCGAGGTGGCAAGAATGGCGGACAGGCCAAGGGCTGCGGCAAAGACATGGACAAAGCACCCCACGCCCACGCCAAGGGCGGCAATGGCTCCATCGCGCCAGCCTCGGGACGCACTGCGGCTGACGATATAGGCCACATCCTGTCCCGGCGTGATGTTCAGAAGCAGGCCGGAGATGATGAAAAGAGTGAGATCGTTGACTCCCAGCATGGCAGTTCCTTGTATGTATTATTGGTCGGGTCGGTTTTCCTCGTTAATGGGCATGGGGAAAATCAGGTCATATCCGTACCTGGAATCCACGCCGCCAGCGGTGTGCAGATCACAGTCCTGTCAGCTCGAAAAACCGGGTATGACGAAGGCGATCAGCTTGGGCACTCATACGGAAATGGATACATGGAGGGGATGGAGATGTCCATGGCGTAGAGCCGTCCAGTCTCTGTACTGTCCTGCAATTTCTCTTCTTTTGCTCTTCAAAAGATAATGAAGGCTGAAGTCTCATTTAGGAGTCCGAAAAAATAAGCTCAACTCGGATGAGCCTTTTTTATGCTATTTCCGCCTTGGAAAGAACCGCGATAAGTCGTTTCAGCATATCCTCGTCATGGGCGTTGCGCATGGATTTGATGCGTGTCAGGGCCTCGAACGGAGTCAGTATCTTGCGACCTGATTCGTGGCGGGTGAGGTTGTCGTACTCATTGCACAGGGCCAGCACCTTGACGTAGGAGGGCAGCAACTTGCCCACCGCACCGGACGGGTAGCCGGAGCCGTCCTCGCGTTCATGATGGAACAGGATGCACTGGAGGGTCTCCTGCGGGAGCGGCAGGGAGGAGCAGATGCCCACACCCAGCGCGGGATGGGATTTGATCATTCCCTGTTCGGCCTGACTCAGATTATCCCAGCGACGGGTGAAAAGGCTTTCCGGTAATTCCAGTTTTCCGATATCGTGCAGCATGGCACCTATGCCTACGGCCACCAGCAGATCGGGGTCGTTTTTGACGAAGGAGGAGAGTACTATGATGGTCAGGACCATGGTTCCGATGCCGTGGTGGAACAGCTCGCTGCCGTCCTTGATGAACCGGCTAAGTTCCTTGAGTGCGTCATCTCTGGAAAAGAATTTGAGGCTGTTGTGAATGAGGGCCTGTATTTTTTTGAACCGTCGCCTGTCCAGAGATTTGGGCAGATTTTTAGTGAAGGCCTCGCGGGCCAGGGAAACCGTGGCGTCATTCCATGCCCGCGCCCGTTCACGGACCGGAATGGTTTCGTCATCGAGCAGATCAAGAATATTGTCCTGAACATAGGTCGCGTATCCGGCGTAGTCTTCGGTCTTGACGTAGAGATGATCAACGTCGAGCTTGCCGAGCCGTTCCTTGTGGGCATCGGTGAAAAGCTCGCCCTTTTCGGCATAGAGTACGAAATTGTCGTCCTGCTTCAGGTACAGAGAAAAACCGCCGACCCGTGACGGGATGACCATGTACGGCGAAACCTTGAACAGACCGCTGTTTTTTTTCTGTTTGCTGGTCTCTTCACCGTTTCCGGCTGAGGCTGTGCTCTCCATGATTCCCTCCTTGGGACGCAGGATTCGCCAGAGCGCTGAGAGGTCCGCATGAAACGAACCCCAGAGTGTCGTTTTGGCAATTCGGCTATCTCTTTTTCAAGTTGCTATAATTTATCTCTTCTTGTGCCGCAGTATCGGGGCCAGAGAAAAACCCAACAATTTGCAGAGACCCGTGATTTTCCGTCCCTGTCTCACGACAGGTTTGGCTTTGTCTATACCTGTACAATATACTCACGGAAATTGAGGTTGTAAACCTTTCCCTCCCCTGCTGCGGGGTTGACGATCTAAAATCAACTCGTAAAGTTGTTTTAGCGCTACCGGCGTACGAATAAAAAAATACAGTAATCCTTGGGTCCATCTCTAAAATTATTTAAACTTCCTACTCTTTTGGCAAAGCCAATACGGGATTCTTAAGGCCCTCGGCCTTAAGCCCGCCGGGAGGCGAAATCACTCGACAATTCCGCCAAAGGCGGCTTCACATTCTGATTTGAAACAGGCGCGACCCTCAGGCTTTTTTACCTGACCATTCCCATCATTTTCCCGCTTCCGCTTGCCTTCAACACAGGAATGTTTATCATCCCACAATGACCAAATCAGCAAGTAAGAGATATATCCGTATAGAAGGTGCCCGGCACCATAATTTGAAGAATTTGACCCTTGATATTCCACGTGACGAGCTTGTTGTCGTGTGTGGGCCGTCCGGATCGGGCAAGTCCACGCTCGCTTTTGACATCGTCTATGCCGAGGGCCAACGCCGCTACGTCGAGTCGCTTTCCGCCTATGCCCGCCAATTCCTGCCGCAGATGGACAAGCCGGATGTGGACAAGGTCGAGGGGCTTTCACCGGCCATTTCCCTTGAACAGCAGACCGCCACTCGCAATCCGCGCTCGACCGTTGGGACCGTCACCGAAGTCTATGATTTCCTGCGTGTTTTCTTTGCGCGGCTGGGCAAGTTTTATTGCCCGGACTGCGGCAAGCCCATTGAGGTGCAAACCACAGACGAGATCGTGAATACCATCCTCGACATGGAGAACGGCACCAAATTCATGATCCTTGCCCCGCTCATTGAGCACCAGAAAGGCACGCACAAGGACCTTTTTGCCAAACTTATGAAAGAGGGTTTCGTGCGTGTGCGTATCGGCGGCACCATGTACCCCCTCGACGAAGTGCCAGAACTCGTGAAAAACAAGAAGCACACCATTGATCTGGTGGTGGATCGCCTTGTCATCAAGGATGGCATCAAGAAACGGCTGGCCGATTCCGTGGAGCTGGCTCTGGAGCGCGGCGACGAGCGGATCACCATCTCCGTGGTCGGCGGCGATGCTCCTGGCGACACCTTTATGTCCACGCTTTCCACCTGCCCGGATTGCAAAATTTCCATGCCGCATCTGACCCCGCAGCTCTTCTCCTTCAACTCGCCACAAGGGGCCTGCCAGACCTGCAACGGCATCGGGGCCGTGGAATATTTCGAGCCAGATCTCATCTCGCCCAACAAGGGGCTTTCCCTCAATGAGGGCGGTGTGATTCCGTGGAAATCAGCCTACCGTCAGGAACAGTACGGCCCATTGCTCAAGAAGCTCGGCAAAGAGCACGGCTTTACTCTGGATACCCCCCTTGAGAAATTTTCATCAAACGCATGGGACGCGCTTTTCTTCGGATGTTCCAAAACACATTGGCAGGGCGTGGTCCCTCTCCTCGAATACGGCCAGCAGCAGTCCGGTATCTGGGACCACTGGTCTGCCCGGTTCCAGCAGAGCCGCCCGTGTCCCGACTGTCTCGGCGCGAGGTTGCGGCCCGAATCACTGGCCGTGCGCGTGGCAGGCAAGAACATGTTCGAGTTCGCGTCCATGTCCATTGATCGCGCTCTGAACTGGCTCGAAAATCTCGAATTCTCCGGTCACGACACGCTCATTTCCGAACCCTTGCTCAAGGAACTCACCCATCGCCTCGGCTTCATGGTCAATGTCGGCCTCGAATACCTCAGCCTTGGCCGCAACATGGGAACCCTGTCCGGCGGCGAGGCCCAGCGCATTCGGCTCGCCTCCCAGCTCGGTTCCGGTCTCGTGGGCGTGACCTACGTTCTTGACGAACCGTCCATTGGTCTGCACCCGCGTGACAACCAGCGACTGCTCGACACACTCCGTTCGCTTCAGGGCCGGGGAAACACCGTCCTCGTGGTCGAGCACGACAGGCCGACCATCCTCAACGCCGATCACGTCATCGAAATCGGTCCCAGTTCCGGCTGGCTCGGCGGCGAAATAGTCTTTCAGGGATCGGTCAAGAAACTCCTCAAGGCCAACACCCTGACCGGCAAGTACCTGCGCGGGGACATGTTCATCGAGCCGCCCAAGGTACGCCGCAAAACCAAGGATCACATCACCCTTAAAAAGGTTCAGACCAACAATCTCAAGAATCTTGACGTGAAGATTCCGCTGAAGGTCATGACCTGCGTGACCGGCGTGTCCGGGTCAGGCAAAAGCTCATTGGTCATGGATTCGCTCTACAAGCATCTTCAACTTTTCAACGGACACAAAGCAAATAATCCCGGCAAGATCGGTGGTATCGACGGGCTGGAAAAGATCGAGAAGGTGATCTCCATTGATCAGACGCCCATCGGGCGCAAACCGCGCTCCAATCCCGCGACCTACACCAAAATTTTTGATGAAATCCGCAAGCTCTTTGCCAGCTCCAAGGAGTCCCGCAAACGCGGCTACCAGCCCGGTCGATTTTCCTTCAACGTCAAGGGCGGACGTTGCGAAGCGTGCAAGGGTGATGGTCAGATTCGTGTCGAAATGCACTTCCTGCCGGATGTCTACGTCACCTGCGAAACATGCAAGGGC
>JAFLJW010000232.1 GCA_022712815.1 Pseudodesulfovibrio sp.
ATTATGACTGTTGCCTGGAGTGTGGCTCAGGAAGGACCGTCGGTGGATGGAGAATCTTTGTGGAATGAGATTTCTGTTGTTTCACCTTACGACAAATGGGATCAGTGGCCGGACCACACCGGCATGCAATCCGGTAAGGCACCTCATGGCCCGCTGCACATCGTGTACGTGAACAAAACCGGCCTGACCAAAGGACATCCAAAGCCTTATGGAACCATCGTGGTCAAGGAAAACTACACGGCTGGGAAGAAGCTGGCTGCCATTACCGTTATGTATAAGGTCAAGGGGTACAACGTTGATGCAGGCGATTGGTTCTGGGTGAAGTATGCGCCGGACGGTACGGTCCAGAAGGCAGGCAAACCAGCGGGTTGCGTCAACTGTCATATGGTCCGCTCCGGGCAGGATTTTATCATGGTTTCTGATTATTGATCGGGAAAGTGGGAAATACCGGTCGTCCTGACGGATTGTCCGGTCAAAAAGGGTGGTTATGGAGCCGCCTTTTTTGCGGTATTCCGTATAATAGGCCAGATTTCTTTTTCAATCCGCTAAAATGATTGGTAATTATCTATTGTCACAGAACTGTAACAATTGGGAACATTACAAATAGTTGGCGATTGTGCTAGGTCGTGGCAGCTAGTAGATCTGACCACGAGATCAAGCAAAAAATTCAAGGGGAAAGGCGGAAGGAAAAATGAGACTGCGTTCTTTTCAGATGCGTATCCTGCTATGGACATGGGCGGTTTTGCTCGCGGCTCTGGCCGTGATCTTTTTCTATTCCACAGACCTCGTGGGAGATGAGTTGGTGGCGGATACCGAGGCGCGTTCCTGGCATGAACTCGACTCGATCAAATGGCTGATCGACGAGCATGCGCCATTTGCCGGGGAGCAGGAATTCGACACCTGGCTCGAAGGATTGGGCATCAAGCTCGATCAGCGCATCAGCTACATTTCCGAAGGCCGGGTTCTGGCCGATTCCGAAGTCCCGTTTACCGAATTGTCCTCCCTTGACGATCACAGCCAACGTCCCGAGATTCTCAATGCCATGGAAGTGGGAAAGGGCGTTAATCTGCGATACAGTGCCACCCTGAAAAAAGAGATGATTTATGTGGCCTGCCGCATGGAGAGTGCGAGCGGATTGCCCTCGGGCATACTTCGTCTGGCCGTGCCGTTTTCCCAGGTCAGTGCTCGTCTCGATGCCTTGCGTCAAAATTTCATCTGGATTTTTCTGGCGACCCTGATTTTTGCCGCCTTGGTCAGTGCGTTCATGTCCCGAAACATGAGTCGGTCCATCACTGCTTTTTCCGAACTGGCCCGAACTATCGGAGAGGGCGACTACACGCAGCGTCTCCGAGTGCTTCCGGGCGGTGAGTTCAAGCCTCTGGCCGAGTCCGTCAATGCCATGGCCAAAAAAATTGAACACACCGTGCGGACCATCGAGGATCAGAAGGGCCAGCTTCAGGCCATCTTAGAGGGGATGCGTGAAGGCGTCATGACCCTGAATTCAGATGGGCGCATCGAGTCCTTCAACTCTGCCCTTAACGACATGTTCAACCTGCCTTTGTCCACGTTGGGCCGCACGCCTATCGAGGTCTCCCGCCGGTTCGAGCTGCAAGACCTCGTGGACAGGCTGATCAGCGACCCGGATCAGGGCAGCGGTACAACCCAGTTTGATCTCATGGATTCCCGCACAGTGGAAGTCAGCGGCGTTCCCTTCTTCGATCAAAAGGGTGTGCGCAAGGTCATTCTGGTTTTCCACGATATCACGATCATGAAGCAGAGCGAGAAGGGCCTCAAGGACTTTGTGGCCAATGCGTCGCACCAGTTGCGCACGCCGCTGACCAGTATCAAGGGATATTCCGAAACCCTGCTGGACAATCCCCCGGCCAACCCTGAGGACGGGCGGGTTTTCCTTGAAACCATTCTCAAGAACGCCGACCATATGAACAAGGTCATCTCCAGCATGCTGGCCCTTGCCAAGTCCGAACAGATGGGCAAAACACTGACCATGGTTGCCGTTTCCGGGCGAGAGTATTTGTCCAGAGCCGTCAACGACATAACCCCATGGGCCATTGAACGGTCCATCACCGTGAAGACTTGCACGCCGGAAGACGAGATGTTCGTCATGGCCGAACCGGACGGACTGCTTCACGTTTTTCACAATTTGCTCAATAACGCCGTAAAGTACAGCCCGGATAAGGGTACGATTACCGTCAGTGCCGAGGATGATGGTGAATCCATTGTTTTCTGTATCGAAGATCAAGGCCCGGGGATTTCAAGGGAACACAGCACCAAGGTTTTTGAACGGTTTTATCGTGTGGATGAAAATACAATTGACGGCTCCGGCAGTGCCGGGTTGGGGCTTGCGATATGCCGCCGTATCGTGAAAAACTTTGGTGGAGAGATATGGCATGACGGTTACGGCGAAGGGACTTGCGGTGCGCGTTTCTGCTTTCGTTTGAACAAACCGGCTTGACCTAATCGCAACGAACATCTAACCAACGCCCTCGAAAGAGGTGTAACGAAATGGATATCTACGATCTGTTCTTTTATATGTCCCTTGGCGCAGGTTTTCTCATGGCCTTCAATCTTGGGGCCAACGATGTCGCCAACTCCATGGCCTCAGCTGTCGGGGCGCGGGCCATTACCGTGCGTCAGGCTGTTTTCATCGCCAGCATCCTGAACTTTGTCGGCGCGGTCGTTCTTGGGTCGCATGTCACGGCAACCATCAGCAAGGGTATCATCAACACGGCCTCCATCACTGATCCGAAAATCGTCATGATCGGTATGTTCGCCGCCCTGCTTGCGGCAGGAGCCTGGGTCCTTGTAGCGACGCTCACTTCGTTGCCGGTCTCATCGACCCATTCGATTGTGGGCGCAATAATGGGATTCGGCCTCGTGGCTGGTGGCCCGGATGTGGTTAATTGGCTCAAGATGGGCGGCATTGTCATGTCCTGGATCATCTCGCCGTTTCTGGCGGCAGGCATCGCCTACTTTATCTTTACCCACATTCGCAAACATATTCTCTACAAACGCCGATTCATCGAACAGGCCAAGAAGTGGGCTCCGATCTGGATTGCTCTCACGCTGTCCATGATTTCTCTGTCTTTTCTCTACAAAACTCCGGTCGGGAAAAATCTGCATCTGCACTGGGCCACATCCCTGTCCATTGCCGTTGCCCTCGCTTTTATGGCGTGGTTCCTTGGCAAGATGTACGTCAGCCGCATCGTCATCAATGAAGAGGAAGGCGCGGAAGGTGTGGAAAAAATATTCCGCAAATTGCAGGTTGGAACATCCTGCTACGTTGCTCTCTCCCAAGGTGCCAATGATGTCGCCAATGCCATCGGCCCTGTTGCCGCCATCTACCTGATCGCCAAGGAGCATCGTCTGCTTGCGACAGCCGATGTGCCTATCGGCATGCTTGTTCTGGGTGGTTTCGGCATAGCTGTAGGCATCAGCCTGCTCGGCTACAAGGTAATGGCGACCGTGGGAACGAAAATCACCACCCTGACCAATACTCGCGGTTTTGCAGTCGATATCGGCGCGGCCTCCACCGTGCTGGTCGCCTCCAACCTCGGCCTGCCGGTTTCCACCACGCATGCCGCTGTGGGCGGAGTGGTCGGAGTTGGTCTGGCGCGCGGTTTCTCTGCTGTCGATTTCAGGGTTTTATTCCGTATTGTCGCCTACTGGATTGCCACGGTTCCCATCGCGGCGTTTACCAGTATCATTTTCTTTGTGGTGCTGAAATGGTTGTGTTACAGCTAGGTTACTCAAATAACAGAACCCTTCGTACAAGAGGTCAGTAATATGTCTATAAGGATCCCTTTTTTCGGCCTGATTGCCAAACGTTCTCCCATGGACGGACTCGTCGAGCATTACGACAAGATAGCCGAGTGCATCGCTGCCATTGATGAATCTCTGGAGTGCTATGTCTCCGGTGGTATCTGCCGCGAGTTTGAAGAATTGACCCGCACCATCGATGAGATCGAGAACCATGCCGATGTCATCAAGCGCAACATCCGCAATCACCTGCCCAAGGGCCTTTTCATGGTTGTGGAGAAGCCGTTGTTCCTGAACTATACCAAGAGCCAGGACAATATTCTTGATGCGGCCCAGGACGCCCTGCACTGGCTGGCCATGCGCAAGGTCGAGATTCCCGAGGACACTCAGAAGGATGTCATCTATCTGCTCGATTCCGTTGCCAAAGCCACCGTACTGCTTGGTCCCGCTCTCAAGGCGACCATTGCCCTCGTGCATGGTGAATCCCTTGACCGTAATGAGACCAAAGAGTGCTACCGCAAGGTTCGCAAGGAGCGCGACAACGTCCGCAAACTCAAGAATGAGCTGCAAAAGAAAATCTATGACAAAGATATCGAATTCAAGGATATCTACCAGCTCATCCACTTCGTCGATTGCCTCGATGACATGGGCCACAACACCGAGAACTGCGCGGATATCCTGCGCACCATGATCGCCCGCTAGCTGGCAGGTTGCCCCAAAAAACACCCTCTGCTGCGTTAAATGGGGTGTCAGTTGATTTCCTGGCCTTGTGTCCGGGCGGATACTGCTTTTCTGAAAATTTATTTATATTATAGCCTGTTGCACAACACTGGCGCACTTTTTTTTTGCTTTTCTAGCGAACATCTCCCTTTATCGCCTTCAGGAAATCTTGATTTTGAAGAAGTACGCTTTAACTGATGAGAAAGAAAAAAAGCCATCGCCCCGACGTCCGAAGACATCGGGGTAATGACCGGCTATGGAAGCAAATCTTTACACGGGTTGGGCGCACAGTGTCCCGAACAGGGCCTGCTCGGGCATGTACGACGATCCGTCTCGTTCTTCGATCAGTCTGTCCA
>JAFLJW010000192.1 GCA_022712815.1 Pseudodesulfovibrio sp.
TCCGGGAATTTGAGCGGGTCACGCAGGAAAAAGACCGGCGTGTTGTTGCCGACCAGATCCCAGTTGCCTTCCTCGGTGTAGAATTTCATGGCAAACCCGCGAATATCGCGTTCGGCATCGGCTGCGCCTCGTTCTCCGGCAACAGTGGAGAAGCGAACGAACATCTCGGTTTTCTTTCCGATTTCCGAGAAGATTTTCGCTTTGGTGTATTTGGTGATGTCGTGAGTGACCTTGAAGGTGCCATATGCTCCGGACCCTTTGGCGTGCATGCGCCTCTCCGGGATCACCTCGCGGTCAAAATGGGCTAGTTTTTCCAGAAACCAGACATCTTGAAGGAGCATCGGCCCCCTTGGTCCTGCGGTCATCGCGTTCTGGTTGTCTGCAACCGGTGCGCCGAAATTGTTGGTAAGTTTTTTTTTGGCCATTTGAGATTCCTCCTTGCTGCAAGCTTGGTGAAAAAAACAGGTATCAACATTGGACCGAAGCTCGGTAAGTCTTCCTGCAACGGCCAAGCACTACTTATGGATAATTATTATCCATAAGTAATAACTATTGTCAATAAGGATTTTACACCCTTTTTACTATTTCTTACAAGAGGAACAAATGCCAAAGATGTCGAAACGATGTGTCTTGACGGAAAACCCGGTTTGCCGGGCCATGGTTTCAATGATTGTCTCGAAACCGTCCAGTTCGGAATCCATGATGGTGCCGCATTCGGTGCAGATCATGTGTGGGTGTGGGTGGGGTTTGCGGCCATCAAAACGGCTGCTGTCGTCGCCGAATCCCAACTCAAGAATCTCGCCTATTTCCTTGAGCAGCCGGATGGTTTTGTACACGGTTGCCAGACTCGTGGTCGGAAAGGTCTCAAGGATTTCACTGTGCATCTGCTCGGCAGACGGATGATTCGTATTGTTGATGATGGTCCTGATGATGGCAACGCGCTGGGGTGTCAGCCTGTTGCCACGCTCCCTGAGGCGGACCAGAAGGTAATCAAGTCTCTTTTGTGTATCCATGGCGCAACCGGAGGTTGATATTATTTATAGACAACAATTATCAATAGTGATGGCTTGTGTCAATCAGGGCCCCCCCACCTTTATGTGGCAGCTTTAGCAATCTTTGCTTATGTTGTGATTATGAATTTTTATCGTCACGGGTCTCATACTGTTTTTTAATCCATTTCCATTGAGAAAAAAATACTGAGGGCGGCATTTTGGGGAGCGTGGATATTTCTGTAGTAGTAGGAATGTTACGGATCTTTCAACAGTCGATTAAAGGAAAGGAAGGAACGGAGAATGGAAACAGTTCAATTTGAAAAATGGGATACCTATTTGGTTTATGAACACGAACTCATTGAGCGGGCCATGGCTGTGCTCAAAAAAAACCTCGAAGGGCTGGAGTCCGGCAAGTATGACCCGACTCAGCTCACCCGTGCTCTGGATTTTCTCATGGAGTTCGGTGACAAGGTCCATAACAAGAAGGAAGAGGATCACCTGTTCCCGCTCATGCAGGAGCATGGCATCCCGGTTGAAGGCGGTCCCCTTGGCGTCATGCTCATGGAGCACGAGGCCGAACGCGATCTGCTGGGCCGGATGATGCTTGCTGTGCCAAAACTGTCCGAACTGGCTGCGGATGAGTTGGTGAAATTCAAGCAGGAAGGACTGGAATACCTGCACATTCGGGCCAATCATATCTGGAAGGAAAATGACGTGCTCTACAACATGGGCCGCCAGATCATCCCTGCCGATGCTGCTGCCGGACTGGTGGACAGCTTCAACGCCATTGACCAGGCTGCTTACGGGCAGAAGGCCAAGGAAAACTTCCTGTCCATGATCAGGGAGCTTGAGAGCGCGGACGGCATCCGTACCCGGCTGGTGGAAAACCTGTCTGTCGAACAATTGCACGGCATCCTTGAAACCCTGCCCTTTGAGGTGACGTTTGTGGACGCAAAAGACACGGTGGCCTATTTCAACAAGCTCGACAAACCTAAGGTTTTCGCCCGCACCAGGTCCGTGGTGGGTCGCAAGGTGGAGAAATGTCATCCCAGTAAGTCGGTGGACACGGTCCTGAAAATAGTCGAGGGTTTCAAGAACAAGACCCATGACAAGGCCGAGTTCTGGATCAACATGGGCGATGAGACGATCATGATCCGCTATTTCCCGGTCTACGACGATGACGGAAAATATCTCGGTGTTTGCGAAGTTACTCAGGAAGTGGGCTGGATTCGCCGCCTTGAAGGAGAGCAACGCCTTCTTGACTGGTAAGAGTTTCTGGTTTTGAAACGACACGCCTGGTATAGGGTCGCGATAAAAGACCAGCCTATTTCTGACGGATTCGTGAATTTATAATATATTAAAAACAAGAAATCTGCGTAAAGTATGACCAAGCATGGAGTTGACAGGCGATCTTCTTGCTTAGAGACATGTATTCAAGCCGGATGGAACGAGTTCCAAACCAGCAGAGGAGTTGCTATGAGTGATGATACTCTGAAAGATATCAATCAGTTCCTGACCTTCACTTTAGGTAAGGAAATATTTGCTCTGGACATCAGTACGGTGAGAGAGGTTCTGGAGCTGACGTCCATTACAAAGATTCCCAGGACACCGAACTTCATGCTTGGCGTCATAAATCTGCGTGGACATGCGGTTCCGGTTGTGAACATGCGCCTCAAGCTTGGTATGTCTCAGGGTAAGGATACCGTGGATACGTGTATCATGGTCGTTGAAATCGAGTTCAATGGCGAACTGACGGTCATGGGTGCTCTGGTTGATTCCGTGCGCGAAGTCTTTGAAATGATGCCGGATACCATTGAACCAGCTCCCAAGATGGGGGCAGCCATCAATGCCGAGTACATCAAGGGTATGGGGCGCCAGAACGATCAGTTCATTGTCATCATCGACATCAACAAGATTTTTTCTGCCGAAGAATTGTCCATGGCCAAGGACATTACAGGTCTTGGAGACGGAGCAGATCAGCCGTCGGTCGAAGAAGCCGTAGCTCCCGCGTAAACTAAAAAGGTGCCCCCCCTCTTTGGGATGGCGTGTTTAGAGATAGACTAAAGCCCGATTGCAACATTGCGATCGGGCCTTTGTTTATATGGAGATCATTGCTTTCCGCTACAACGCGTTGACGGCAAGTTCAAGTTTGGCAACTTCCTTGCGGAGGGCCTCCAGCCGTTCGCGGCAGAGTTCTGATTCTTCCCGGCGAGAGGCGTTTTCGAGCTTGAGGGCTGCCCGGCGGGTGGCTTCGGCCCCGATGGAGGCAGCCACACTTTTGAGGGTGTGGGTCTGGAGCGAAACTTTGCGCAGGGTGTTGGTCTGGATGGCCCGTTTGGTGAGGCTGAGTTTGAGGGATATCTCGGACATGGCATTGGGGAGCAAGTGCATGATCTCTGCTTTGGAGACACCTAG
>JAFLJW010000410.1 GCA_022712815.1 Pseudodesulfovibrio sp.
AATCTTGACCAGCCAGGGACAGAGGACCATGAAGCTCATGACAATGAGCAAGGTCGGGTCGATACGCTGCCCTTCATCCTTGAAGGAAAGACCGATGCAGGTAGCCAGACCGATGATTGCCGAGTAGCCGGGGGAATAGCCCGCGAGCATGAAGATAGTGATGAAAAGCAGCGGCAGTATGTACAGCCATTCGTTTTTCAGGATCGTCATGGCATCGTATTTATAGCGTTCTCCGACGATGTTTTCCTTCTTGGCCTCATAGTGAACCATGACGAAAACGGAGAAGAAGTACATGACGGCCGGGAAGATGGCGACCAGCATGATGTGTGAATAGGGTAGGCCGGTCAGTTCAGCCATGATGAAACCACCCGCGCCCATGATCGGGGGCATGAACATGCCGCCAATGGAGGCCGCGGGTTCGATGCCACCTGCAACGTGGGGTTTGAAGCCCGCTTTTTTCATCATCGGGATGGTGAATGCTCCGGTGGACACGGTGTTTGCAATGGCCGAACCGGAGATGGAACCGAACAGACCGGATGCGATGACCGAGACCTTGGCCGGTCCGCCGACCTTGTGGCCGACCGCTGCCAGTGGGAAGTCAATGAAAAACTTCTGAGCACCACATTTTTCGAGGAAGGCCCCGAACAGGACGAACAGAATGATGTAGGTGGCGAGTACATTGGCCATGATGCCGAACACGCCGTCACTTCGATAGAAGATGGAGGTGCATAATTCCGGGAACGATGCCCCTGCATGGGCGATGAGTTCCGGCATATGCTCGCCGAACATGCCGAACAGGAGCATGGCTGAGCCGATGACGACAAATATGTTGCCGACCACTCGCCGGGCCAGTTCGATACCGATCAGGACACCGATCATGGCTATCCACTGGTCCAGATCGGTCTCAATGCCGGTTCGGTAGTTGATGACCTCGAAATTGAACATCCAGTAACCCACGGTAATAATCGAGGCGACTATGAGGATGTAGTCTAGAATCCGAAAGACAAGGCTTTTTGACTTGTAGATCAAAAAGACCAGAATGTACGTGATGATCACGTAAATGCCACGGTGAAATTGGGTGGCAGCCGGTTCGAAAATGGCTGACCAGGAATAGAACAAGACCATGCCGACGGACAGGAAATCGAAGAGATATTTTTCCGCTTTATTTAATTTATCGTACATTGTGCACTCTTAGCAATTCCAGGTGAATTGCGGTTGGGGCGTAATGATTCCATTCATGGAATAGATTGCATGTCAGGAATTATTACAGCTTGTAAATCTGTGGAATGGACAGACCGGACCCTACCGTCTGTCTGTGCCGGGTAAAAAAACGGGCGGACCGCCAAGTCCGCCCGTTCGGTGATTCAGCTATGGTCTGGAAGGAATGGCCCCTACTTGAGGATGCCCTTTTCAGTCCAGAACTTGATTGCACCGGGGTGCAGCGGGGTAACGGCGGGGTTCACACCCTTGAGGCCGTCCTTGATGCTCATGGCCTTGAAGGTCTTCTTCTGACCGACCATGTGCTTGAGGCCTGCATCAGACCAGATGGCAGTCAGCAGCTCGTACACGTGTTCAGGAGCAACCTTGGCGTTGGCAACCAACAGGGCCGAGTCAAAGAAGGACGGAGTGTCGGTGTCAACACCTTTGTAGGTATTGGCGGGGATGGTCAGCTTGCCGAAGTAGGGGTACTTTTCATAGTAACCGGAGGCGGTCGCATCAGCATCAACATCAATGAGAGCGATGTCGTTGGTCTGGGCGGCCATGATGATGGCACCGGAAGGTGCAGCGGTCAGCAGCCAGAAAGCGTCGAGCTGCTCATTACCGAAAGCCTGGGCTGCATCGTTGTAACCCATGGCGTTGCGTTCGATCTTGTCCCAGATGCCCATGTGGGTGAAGAAGCGTTCGCAGTTGGCAAAGGCACCGGAACCGGCATTGCCGACACCGACTTTCTTGCCGATCAGATCCTTGGTGGACTTGATGCCGGAACCTGCCCGGACAACGAGCTGAGCCGGGGCACCGTACAGGTAGGCGACAACCAGAACGTCTTCATATTTGTTGGTATCGCCAGCCAGCTTGCCTTCACGCCCAAGGAAAACCTCACCGGCATAGACGGTTCCGAAGGCCGAGCGACCTCTGTTGACGGTGCGCAGGTTTTCGGTGGAACCAGCAGAGGACTGTGCCTTGATGGAAAAGTCAGGATTGGCTTTGAGGGGGCCGAAGACCTGAATGGCGTTGGCAACGGTCTGGAAAGTTCCGCCGGCAGGGCCGCCGCCAAAGACGTAGCGTTTTTTGGCATGAGCAGTAAAGGACATGGTGAGAACCACGGCCAGTGCCAAAAACAGAATTGAAATTCGTTTCATGTTTCCTCCTAAAGGACCACAAAAAGTTAGTTTGGACCGCAACTATTTTACCCTGCAAAGTATTGACTAGGTAAAAGACACCTCAGCGGGGACAGAACCCGACTGGTAACATGTTGTGGCATAATATAACAATTTTTTCAATCTGTTTTCTGATAATAGCTTTATGCCACGCCTTGATTTTATTAGATATTTAGTTTTATTGGGTTTTTGATTGATCGGTCAGTGAGGGGGGATGCAATGCTTTGAACGTAGAAAACGTTGATTGATTGAATAGTCAGTCACAAGGCTGAAGGCTTTCCGCATATGTGTCGTTAAATAGTTTCATGTGGCAAATATTCTTCTGTCTGAAAGGCACAAGCCGTTTGGGACGCCTATTTTTTCAATATTTGGAGATTCCCGATAAAACTATTGGGAATAGAATGTTATCTTGAGTTGTCCTGACTTCGTAATCGGCTTTGCCATGGTTCCCTGCTTTTGCATCTTCGCACTCTGTGGTACATGCCGGGCGTCCGCACAAAAGCGGTCATCTGTTTTTTTTGGAGGAAATGCATGCTCGACAATCTTGCCGTGGTCCTGTTCCGACCCAAGTACCCTGAAAACATCGGTTCCGCTGCCCGCGCTTGTCTGAACATGGGCGTGACCAATCTGATTATTGTGGACCCGTATAATTTTGATATGGAAAAGGCTTTGCCTCTGGCCACCGCCCACGCCAAGCATGTGCTTGAGAATGCCCGCATCGTCGAGACCTTGCCCGAGGCCGTCGAAGGTTTCACTTCTGTCTACGGCACAACCGCCCGCACCGGAGGCTGGCGCAAGGGGCTTATGACACCCGCCTCAATGGCGGGAGTGGTCAATGAGCGACTGCGCTCCGGCGGCAAGATAGCCATCGTGTTCGGCCCGGAGGACAGGGGGTTGACCAATGAGGAAACTTCCATTTGTTCCGGTCTGTTGACCATTCCTACGAGTTCTGAGGCGACATCGCTAAATCTGGCTCAGGCTGTGGTGGTGGTTTTGTATGAGTGCTTTTTGCGGTCCCTTGACACGCCGTTTGTTCCGCCGGGACCAGTCGAGGCGAGACCTGCCACTGTTCAGGAGCAGGAGACTCTGTTTGCGAATCTTCAGGAGAGTCTGGCGGCCATTGATTTTCTCAAGGAAGATAATCCCGACTATTGGATGCTTCCGTTTCGCCGTTTTTTTGCGAAGATCAATCTCAAACGCAATGAGTTCAATTTGTTGATGGGCGTTTGTCGGCAGGTTCAGTGGTTTGTAAGGACGTACGGTCCTGGGAAAAAATGAGAATGGGTTGATAAGGTAAAAATGATGTGGTCAGTATTGATCCGAAAGACAAGTGCAATCTCGGTTGCATTTGTCTTTTTTTACGTCCCCCCCCATGAACTGCTTCAGCGATTAAAGGAGTCTTTTAGGGCCTAAGACATATATTTTCCAGCCCGGACAGCAACACAGCCATTTGGAAACCTTGCCAAACAGAGCAGGTGGGTACTTCTTGATACGCCCTAGATGCTGCCGAGGAAAAGAGCGGCTCCGAACAGGGCTATGCAGGCCGCACCAGTGATGGACAACCCGGTGTAGATACAGTTGAAGAGCTTCTTGTTTTTGCCGGATAGCTTGAGGGTGACACCGCGTGCGGCCACGGCTGCCCAGGCAAAGAGCGTGGTGGTCAGCCCCATGCCGACAGCCATGAGGATGAGGGCGAGCATGCCGGTCCAGAAGATATTCAGGCCGATGGAAAAGGCGAGGATGACGGCGGCCCCGGGACAGGGGATGAGACCGGTGATAAAGGAAACCATCAGCACCTTTTTGATATGCACGGACCGCGTCACATCCTCGGGATGGATGGAGCAGGACAACTCGGCAAGCATGCCGCCCTTGAAGATATCGTGTGTGGCCTTGCCCGTGAGGAACAGTCCCATGAGGGTGAGAAGCGCGTAGCTTGCGGGCTGTATGGCGCGACTGGCCGCCTGAAAACCGCCCATGCCGGAACTGAAGATCGCATAGGCGATGCCCACGGCCACGGCTGCGGACCCCATGTGGACAAAGGTAATGGCATTGCCCATAAGTGCGCCTGAGAAAAACGAGCCGGGGTTGCTCAGAAAATAGGAGCAGACAACGGTCTTGCCGTGGCCCGGGCCAACGGCGTGGACGATGCCATAGATAAAGGAAAGGCCGAGGAACATCCAGAATGCGGGACCGAACGGGTCGCCCTTGATATCGACGGCAACCCCGTTGAGCCGGACGGTTAGTTCCTTTTGCACGCTCCTGACCTTGCTCAGGATTTGCTGGATCAAACCGGGAGCCTCTTCCGGTCCATCGGCGACAAGGACCGGCGGAGGAGCCGCGGTGTTGGAAAACGAAAGGTGCACGGCCTCAGGTACGATAAACCGCCAGTAGGTGTGGTCCCTGGCCTGCCGGACGACATGTCCGACCTTGGTGTCGCCGTCGATGTCAAAGCGGATGTCATCCTTCATGAGCAGGATGTCTGTGTAATAATCCTTGTCGAAAATCGAAGTTCTAAAATCCTTGATCTGGTCAAATGGGAGGTTGATCGGCACGGTGAAATCATAGACCAATCGTCCTTCTTGAATGCTGGCCCTGAACCCCTCTGTCGTGATTGGAAGCCGCTTTCCCCCGGACTCTATTAGTGTGAAATAATCGTAGTTTGCGAGGTAGGCAAATGCACCGTTCTTGAGTGTGTCCTGACCCTGAGGGGTGGCAAGGGTTGCTTCATCAAGTTCCAGATCACCCAGAATCGCCCTGCTGAAAATATCGTCGAACAGCCAGTTCTGGCGAACGGAAACCAAGCCGTTGTCGTTCACCACAAAGGTCAGGGTGACGTCCACATAGACATGGGGATGCGCCACGGCCA
>JAFLJW010000182.1 GCA_022712815.1 Pseudodesulfovibrio sp.
CCCGAACTGGATGAACTGCTCATCGAGGTGGACCCCTTTGGTAAGCCTGAGTCGGCCAAGAAGAATATCGCCGGTCTCAAGGCGAGCATGAAATGGCTCAAGGATGGTGGGATGCTTGTGGTCTTTCCGGCAGGTGAGGTCTCCAGTCTCAATGTAAAAAAAACCATGGTCGCGGATTCATTGTGGAGTCCCATGATCGGAAAGATAATTCGCAGGACCGGAGCCAGCGCGCTCCCGGTATTTTTTGAAGGCCGCAACAGCGGCCTTTTTCAGGCCCTTGGACTGATACATCCCCGGCTTCGTACTTTTTTGTTGCCAAATGAAAACTTGAAACACGCGGAAGGAGGTTCCGTTCGCGTGGCCTTTGGCAGCACCATCGAGACCGGGAAGCTGGCTGGATTTGCCAGTGATCAAGAGATGATGGACTACCTTCGTTTTCGCACCTACCTTTTGCGGAAAAACGATTCAAAAAAACGTGAGCCCATGGTCTTTGGCAGAAAAAAGTCGTTGCCGCCCATCGCCAGTTCGCGTGGTAAGCACATTCTGGCCAGTGAGGTGGGGGCGCTTGCCGATGAAAATATTCTTATCAAAACAGCGGAATTCACCGTTTTTCAGGCCGGAGCGTTTCAGATTCCTCGTATTATGCGTGAGATAGGTATTCGCCGCGAGGAGACATTTCGGGCGGTTGGCGAGGGAACCGGCAAGCCGATGGATATCGACAGATTCGACGATACCTACCGCCATCTGGTGCTTTGGAATCACGTTGAGCGCGAAGTGGTCGGAGCCTATCGCTTTGGCCTGACCGATGAACTTTTGAAAGAGCATGGGCCGGAAGGCCTGTATACGAGTACATTGTTCGATTATCGTCCCGGCATGCTTGGGGGGATTGGACCGGCCCTTGAATTGGGACGGTCATTCATCATTCCCAAGTATCAAAAAGGGTACCAGCCTCTTCTGCTTCTCTGGCGGGGGCTGGCGGCATTTGTGGTTGCCAACCCGAAATATACCAAACTGTTCGGCTGTGTTTCGATTTCCGGTGAGTACTCCGGCTTGTCCAGAGAGTTGATCGTGGGATTCATGGAACGGCATAGTTTTCTGCCGGAGCTGGCTGACATGACCTTGCCGCGACGTCCTCTGACATTGAAGAAGCTAAAGAGAATTGATTTCAGCCTGCCTGAAGCCCTGTATGATGACCCGGATGATGTCTCGGAACTGGTTCAGGACATAGAGGGTGGAAAATCCATCCCTGTTTTGCTCAAGCAATACCTCAAGCTGGGGGGCAAGATCATCGGTTTCAATGTTGACCCTGATTTCGGGAATTGTCTGGACGGATTGATTCTTGTCGATCTCGTGCAGTCTGATCCCAGGATGCTGGTTCGGTTCATGGGCAAGGATGGCATGGACGAATTTATGGCGGCAAATACCAATGTTTCGACATCTGCCAATGGAAATGGCGAGCGCAGAAAAACTCTGCACTTTGCCGCTTAACTCCCGACCATTGGCATAATAAAGCCCCGTCTCCTCTCGGCGGGGCTTTTCCTTTGGAAGAAGGCATTATGTAGGAGCCGCACAAAGAAGGCTTAAAAACTCGATAAACTATTACCTACATGGTATGTTGAAAGAAAAACGTGCTTAAAAAGTAGGAAGATAGATGAGAGACAAAAAGCCAACACCTTATGCATTTATGCTAGCGGAAAAGAAGAAATCTAGGCTGATCGAAGCTTTTCGAAAACATGGAATTAGATCTTCTAAAAAACAACGCAATATAATTTCATATAGCCGAAACATCAAAGGTGGGGAGTACCCAGAATACGAAATCGGTACCTGCTATCTATTGAATACCAAGGGACATGTTGTTTGTTATCGCGACTATACCCGTGTTGATGACAAAGAGTATTGCTGGGCTGAAGAGTATGACAGAACCGGCAAAAGTGTTGATTCTTTTAATCAGTGTATCCGATTTTATTTGGCAAAGATGCTAATTGTATCGATATTACAACTGTTACTCAAGATGTGTGGGCTTACATTGCTTGTGACATCGAGTATGTTGATTTCATGATGAGTGTGGCTCTTGCTCTCCAGAAAGAATTGGAACAGGAATCCATACGTGAAGCAAATAAATCCGAAGTGATTACGAGAGAAACAAAGCAATCTAAAAAAACGTCAATTGAACATGATTATGACCAAGGCCTCTGCTGAATAGCGTGAGTTAATCTTACAATATACCCCCTGCACCAAACAGGGGGTAATCTTTTTATTTAATAAAATCAGTGCGAAGTAAGATGTTCAAAAGTTTGCTTTTTTGTTATCATTCTACTAAGTACAAAAATCCCTGGTTTTGAGCTTCCCTATTACTCTGGCGTGAGTGTACATTAGGAAGTAGGTGGCTTCTTTTCTTTGTAATAAGCATATGCATGATGTTTGCATCTGATGCTAATATAGAAAAAAATGCCTAACATGCGGATACTTCAATGATTGACACTAACCGAGTAGATAAAATTATCCAATATGCACTTGCTGTTGCCAGCGAACAGGAGTTCGGTGAGCGTGAGCTTGGGCCTATTCATTTTGTCAAATACGTTTATGTTGCCGACCTTGAATATGCAAAGTCACATGATGGACAGACATACACGGGGGCCACCTGGATTTTTTATCATTTTGGTCCTTGGTGCCCCGCTGTTCATGATCGAATTGATCCAGCGCTAAAAGCTATTGGTGCAGATAAAAAATATATCTCAAGCATCAAGTGCGATGATGATTTTATTAGGTGGCACAATAAAGATAAAAATCTAATTGACGAAATCGAAAGTGAATTAGATTTCTTGGTTTCTATCAACGTGAAAAGTGCTGTTAGGAAATATGCAGCAGACACCTATACCTTGTTGCATTATGTCTACAAGACACACCCCATGCTCAATGCTGCTCCAAATGAAAAGTTGGTCTTTTTGCCAGTAGAAAGGATGGTCAAAAAGAAAGCGAAAGTTGAAGCTAAAGAAATAACTAAAAGACAGCAAAAGCAACAGAAGCAAAGAAGGGATCGACTACATTCCTTTGTACAAAAGCAACTAGCTAAACAAAAGCAACAATCAGTTAGCAAGCAGCCAGCCCCCCGATACGATGAAGTCTTCGCGGCAGGGCATGAGATGCTTGACAATATTGCTGGTTCCTCCATTGTCACAGAGACATTAGTTTGTGAAATCGCAGATGATGTCTGGAAATCCAAATCACGCCATGATCCCGACTTACCCAGATAGTTTAATTCAAAGCTTCTATTCAGACTGGTGGATTGAAGACGACAGCAAAGAATGCTGCCGTGGACGTCTATTGAAAGCCTACGTTCCTTACGTGGATCAAGTTCCTTATATGCTTGTCCCAAAAGGCCGAAAAAAGGCTACAATTCACACGCTGGCTGAGTGCGAGATCAAACCAGTGAATGCCAATAATATTCCCAAAGAAACCAAGCTTCCCGTAGCAGGGATTACAACACATGGTAATGAAGTTAAGTCTATTTACCGTGCAAAAAAGCGACCCGTATTAATTCTTGCTGAAGCCGGTTCAAAAGTTGAAAAAAAATTACGTCAAGGACAGGCGAGTTATCAGACTGCTCCAACCCATATTGTTGCCCCATATTATGGCGTAGATAAAGATGGAAGTAGGGGGGGATACAAAGATGAATTCGTCGAAAGGATTCAGCTGTTAGAATACTGGCAATTTTTTTATGACAAGCTTCCCTTGCCACAAGTCAATGCATCTATATTGCGTGTAGACCATATGCAACCCATCGGTGCAGAAGGTCAGTCGTACGAGATTTTGCCTTATAGGCTTAGTGATGATGCTATGAAGTTAATGGATGAATGGTTGAACTGGGCAATCACCGGAATTCTTAAATACGACGAAGATGCTGGTGATATTTTAGGATTAATCAGAGCAGATAATCTTGGTTACTCACTTGATGATCCTAAATAAGGAATACAGTTATCTTATCTAGCTAAAAAGAAAGATAAACTCTTCGCCGTGATTACAAATGGTTATCGCCGCTTTTTTAATGCGTTGATATCATTGGTTTTTTTCTGGCATACAATAGTCATCGAAGTCTCTCGGTGAAAAGTATGCATAATCCACACTTCCTGCTCGAAGCGCAGGCACGCAAAATATCCCTCCCGATGATCGCTGGATGGGATGATAAAACGGTTCGCGCCTGGTTCCAAGAACTGCGGTGGTCCGAAACCGAAGGGGCCCCTGTGTGCCCAAAATGCAAGGAGATGGATCACTACTTCATCAAAGCCAGACAGTAGTGGTGGTGCAAGAAATGCAACCATACCTTCTCCATCACCAGCGGCACCTGGTTGGCTTCCACCAAGCTGCCGTTGCGCACCATTCTCATCGCCATGGTCACCCTGGCCAATGGCGGTCAAGGGCATGTCGGCCATGCAGCTGATGCGTCAGATGGGCGTGCAATACAAGACAGCCTACGTGTTTTTCCACAAGCTGCGGGGCCTTGTACCAGACCCGAGACGACCAGTCCGCAATGACCGGACAGGTCGAGATGGACGGAGCATACATGGGACCGTCCAAGCGGTACCCTAACAAGGTGGAAGACCGCAGGGAGAAGACGACCTATTCCAAGCGCCCCAAGCAGTGCATCCTGGCCATGCGTCAACGCTCTCCTCTTGGAGGAGGACAGGGCCATGACAACGATCATTGATGAGGAGCGAGCGGAAGACATCATGGAATTCGTCATGGACAACATTTTAAAAGACACCGAAGTTCTCACCGACGAACATGGCGGGTATTCCGATCTCTCTGCATATTTCAAGCATACCAGGGTCAACCACAGTATCCGCTTCATGGGCGAGAATGGTGAGAATACCAATATCGTGGAATCCTATTTCAGCAGGTTCCGCAGACTCCTGCGAGGTCAGGTTCATCAGATCGGGGCGGAGTTCCTGTACCTGTATGCTCATGAGATCGCTTACAGGGAAGACACCAGACGTTGGGATAACCGGCGTATCACTCGTGATATGCTGTCCCGGATGCTCTCCCTGGAAGACAACGACAAAAAGCCCCGTTTCCGGGGCTACTGGGGTCAGGCCAGTCGAAGCAATGGCGGATCGTTTTTGGGTTTGGTTGTGTAAGTCTTCAAGGCCCACATCGATTCACCGTTTTCGTTTTCCCGCAGCTTCACCGTGATGGGGTATCTGCGAAGGGCACGCTTCACGTGATCCCAGTAGTCGCTGTCCAACCCTTTACGGCGCATGACTTCATTTGTGATCTGCCTAGTCGTCAGTGGGCCGCCATTCACTTCTTTCAGGATTTTGATGATTAACCGCTTCAGTTCACCCCGCTTGAAGGTGCGGGTGTAGGACTTCCTTGGTCTAGTCAGTTCAGGATCACATTCCAAGCCAAGCAACATGAAAGTCTGATCAATGGTATTGATTTCAGCCTGCTTGACATTCAGCTGGGCTTTCTTCCTGGCCAGGGCCATCAATACTGGGGATTTACGTGTTCTCAAAGTCATGCCCCCATCTTACGACGGGGGCGTGTTTCATTTCAACGTAGGTTTTGTGCGGCTCCTACATAATGCCGTTTGGAAGAAGGCAGGAAGTCAGAAGTTGCGTCTGGCGGTTGAAGGCTTTTAAGCGGCGCGGTTGGTATTGACGTTGGCTCCGAATATTTCCCAGGTTTTAAGGAATGTTGCATCAAAGGTACGGTTCTCGACATGTGACCGGGCCTTTTTTCGCATATATTCGATTCGTTCCGGGGCATCGGTCATGTGGATAATTGCTCGGAGCAGGGCGTCCGGGTTTCCTGCCGGGACTATCAGTCCGGTCTCATTCGGAAGGATGTTTTCCTGCGGTCCACCCTTGTCTGTGACAATAACAGGCAAACCGGAAGCCTGGGCTTCCAGAACCACATTGCCAAAGGTGTCTGTGGCCGAGGGGAATACAAAAAGGTCTGCACTGGCATAGGCCTGCGCTAGTGCTTCTCCTTTGAGAGGACCTGTATATGTGACGGGCGCACCGCGCAGGAGCCGTTTCATTTCCGGCAGGTATGGGCCGTCGCCAACGACAACCAAATGGAAACCTTTGCGAATCTTGGCGGCCTTTGAAAATGCTTCGGCAAGGACTTCAAGGCCTTTTTCGTTGGAAATACGGCCGACATAGAGAATCTTTGTGGGGCTTTCGATGGAGTATCGCGTGAAAAAACTACTTCGCTTGTCCGGGTGAAACCGGTCGGTATCCACACCCCGTGGGTAGGTGACGATTTTTTCCGGGTCGATTCCGTGGTCAGCGAGTTCAAGCTTGGTCGATTCGGACGGTGCGTAGATAACTTCCATTTGGCTGTAGAACCAGCACATGTATTGCCAGCATCCTTTTTCCAGTCCCGCGTCCTGGGTGAAGTTGCCCACATATTCAGGGAAGGCGGTGTGGTAGGTGCCGTGGAAAGGGAGCTTGAGAATCTTGGCAATGGCCATGGCTGCCAGACCGACTGGGCCGGGTGTGGCGGCAAGGATGCAGTCGAATTCCTGTTCAAAGCAGTAGGCGAGCATATCCAGAAACGGCGGATAGGTCAGTTTGAGTTCAGGGTATTCGGGGATGGAGAACCTGCCCACCGGCGCGAAGCTGATGGCTCCGGGGATGTCGGCATTGCCACCACAGGTGATGACGGTCATGTCTTTGCCATGTCGAGTCACCATCTTGAGTTGTTGCCTGATGGTGTGGGCCACGCCATTGATCTCGTCAAAGGTGTCAGTGAGGTGGGCTATTTTAAGGGTCGCACTGTCGCGCTTTACCTTTGGACCTCTGAAACGGGCAAAGCACTCGCGCGAAAAGGTCCGTTCTCGGGAGAAAAGATCGTATCCGACGAAATATGGGGCGAGTAAGGCATAGAGAGCCCCTGCCGAACCGATGGAATGGAATACGTCGAACAGATTTGCACCAAGTGCAGCTTTAAGGGTGCGGTCCGCGAATTGGGAGAATACGACATTGGCGGAGAGCGAAACAAAACGTGCCCATTCCTGCTCAAGTACCTTGACATCTGTTGTCTTTCCCTTGGCTATTTGCAGCAGGTCCGGGTCTTTTGCGATGATGGATGCGGCTTCTTTCAGCAAGGCTCCCTGTACGGATTCAGACGGGCCGAGTCCTTGATACAGGCTGGCCTTTCCCTGCCCGACGAGGCGCAGGAATTTATCCACTATGGAATCCTTTTTTTCTTCACCGGGAGCCAGGGCGTTCTTGGCAAACCGAAAGCAGATATGCGAGTTGGCGGCATATCCCATGGAACTCGTTCTGGAACGATAAAACCTGTATGCGATGCCATACAGGTTGTGGGCCATGGTTTTTGGGGTGGCCGCTGTACCGGCGGCGTGGCAGCAATGATTCTGTATACCGGCAAGGACGTTATCTATGGATGCGATTCCCTTGAAGACGGTATGCATGCGCGCGATGTTCAGGGAGCTGTGATCGTCGGAACCACCGGTCAGTCCCTTGAGCCATGGTTTTTTGCCGTAGGGTTTGATGTTGTGTCGCTCAGCGAGTCTTTTCATATCCATGGGAGTCAGCCGGGTGATGATATCCCTGAGCACCTGGTTTTGTCTGGCATCTCGCGTCCCGTTTTCCTCAAAAACATTGAAGAGCAGAAGAGCCTGTTCAAAATGTTCCGGGGTCAGCCTGTCATTGACCGCATAAAGAGGGTGCGCCAGCACGTGTACGATCCCTTCGGTACGCAGGTAGGTCGTGAGATCATAGACACTTTCTCTTACCGCCTGAATATCGTCGTGCTGTTTTTCGGTAATATTATATGCCAGCACATGAAGTTTGCATTTGTCGTTTGGAAAATAGGTGGTGATTTCTTCGCTGATGAATGTGCCGGGGAGATGGGCGATTTCCAGACACCCTTCTATGGTGTTGTGGTCGGTTATGGTGACCAGATCCATGCCTTTGGATCTGGCCGCGTTGTATAGGTCGATCGGTTCAGTGAAACTTTCCGGACAGCCTATTTTTTGTAAAATCCATTGCGATGGACGAGTGGAATGCTTTGAGTGGACATGAAGGTCCACCTTAAACCAGGACTCCGGCATCTGCGGCCTCTCTTTGGTTGTTAAATGTACCTTGGAAGCCTTATGCCGGGATGATGACTAAGCGCACCATCCGACCCCGTCTTCCGCTTCGGACTGGCAAAGGACGCACAGTCTGGCTGACGGGTTGGCCTTGAGTCTGGCTATGCCAATGTTTTCTCCGCACTCTTCGCATTTTCCGTATTCGGAGTTGTGGAGTCGCTTTATGGCCGCTTCCAGTTCACTGAGTCGTTTCATGCGCCGTTTGTGCATGGCGAGGTTGATTCTCTGTTGAGACACGTGTGAGGCAAAATCATTTTCGTCCGGGCATTTTTCAAACGCAAAGCTCTCGGGAGCTTTTTGCGCTTCAAGGCGGTTGAGTCCGTCCATCAAATGATATTTTATTTCTTGCTTTTGCGCTCCAGTCATTTTGGGCCTCCATGAACTTTGATTGTCATCCTGCCTGGCGCAGGTTTTTCGGTTTCAAAGAATACTTGCATCTCATTTACAGCGATTAGTGCTGCCATGAATGGCACTGGGGTTACAGCCCTCCGACAATTGCAAGACATCGGTATCAAATATCGAGAGCACCCGGCCCATAGTCTTGTTCTTTTCTTTGATATTGTTTCATTATATGAAATGAGTCTTCATTATATAGAAATCCATTGACACAATCTGAAAATAATAAAAGTTCGTTATAACACAGTCTACAGCATTAACTGCTGGTGTTGCCAAGAGAGGTGGCGAGGTGGAGAGGTAGAGAGTTTTCCGGCAAAGGCGAAGCTGCCAGATGGGGACATAGCTCTCACCGGATTGTTTTACATAGTGGAATCTGGTTGCCTGAATGTGTGGGTTGCACGTCTTTTTCGGGCCAACAATCTCCGTATCTGCCGGGGGTTATGATTCACAACCTCAATAGTGCTTGGAGGATTACCATGAAAAAGATCCTGTTATCGTTATTTGTCCTTATGGCCGTACTCAGCCTTGGGACAGTTGCAGAAGCAAAAATGGTCCTGAAACTTGGCCATTATGCCAACGCTGAACAGGCGGACGAAGCCATGCAGGCAGGCGTTTCGTTCATCGTCGCCCCCGGATTTGACCCCGAAGTGGTGGATTATTGTTTGGAACGCGATATTCTGGTCATGCCCGGCATATGCACGGCCAGCGAGCTGACTCAGGCCGTTCTCAGAAAACTGCCAGCCGTCAAATTTTTCCCGGCCGAAGCCATGGGCGGCCTGCAAACCCTCAAGAATCTGGCCGCACCTTTCCCGCCAATGGATTTCATGGTCACGGGCGGGTTGTCACGGGACAACATGGCTTCCTATCTCGCCTGGGAGCGCATACTGGCCATCGGCGGAAGCTGGATGGTCAAAAAGGATCTGCTGATTGCCGAGGATTACGATCAGGTCAGCCGCCTGACTGCGGAAGCGGTCCAAATGGTGCGTGAACATCGTCGCTGACCGGACTTGGCGATCAAACCTTCGTATATAGGAACTACGCGTCGGGCTTGATCTTTTTTGGGCCTTGCACTCGAACTTATTTTCAACAGTCTGCCAGAAGAGCTTTGTCAGCACTTTAAGGGTTTGGAAGAAAATCTTCCGGGCCCTTTCTTTGTTTTAAGCAAAACTGGTGTATATTCGGGAAGATGCCGCAAAATAGCACAGAAAATGAGTCAAATGCATCCGGTGGCCGGTGAGTCCTGGTGTGTACGTGGGTTACAAAAAGGTAGGCTTTGGCCTTGGAATGAATTGAGACCGCGACAGGACCAGAGAGAAGCTCATTTGGAGACAGGGACAATTGGAATTTTGCCCTTCTGTGGTTCTTTCTGCCACTTTGGGCGGTTTTCAGGATTAGAGTTTCTCAGAAACGATTGATTATGTATTGACAAATTTTGTCTAAAATATATGTCAAAGACTTGTATAAGTAACAAATTTGTTAAAAAATACAAGTTCAGAAAAGTATAAAACGGTCGGTATTACACTAATGGTAATGTAAAGTCGTTTTGGCACGAGTCTTGATAGAGGGAGGTCAGGTTAGAAACGAATTCCCTTCAAGGAGGAGCACAGTAATGTTTTCAAGAAAGTCCCTGACCTTTGTTTCCAAGAGACTCGCCATAGGCGTTGTCGGGCTGGTGGCAGCGCTTGCCCCCACAGTGGCGTATGCCGAAGAGGTGGAGTACCTCACCCAGGCCAACGGTAATATCCTTTGGACGCTCGTTGCCGCCATTTTGGTCATGTTCATGCAAGCCGGTTTTGCTTGTGTTGAGGCGGGTTTTACCCGTGCCAAATCCGCCGGTAACATCATGATGAAGAACTTCCTGGATTTTTCAGTTGGTTCCATTTGTTTTTTCCTGTTCGGCTTCGCGATCATGTTCGGTCTCGATGCAGGCGGACTCTTCGGCACTTCCGGGTACGCCCTCGGTGGTGTTGCTGAAGGCGACCTGTCCTGGACCTACACTTTTTGGTTTTTCCAGTCCGTGTTCGCTGCTACTGCCGCCACCATCGTTTCCGGTGGCATGGCCGAACGCACCAAGTTTTCCAGTTACATCCTCGTATCCATCGTGGTTACCGGGCTGATTTATCCCATCTCCGGTCACTGGGCCTGGGGTTCTCTGTGGTTGGGTGATGATGGTGCAGGCTGGCTCGAAGCCCTCGGTTTTTGTGACTTCGCCGGTTCCTCGGTTGTTCACTCTGTTGGTGGTTGGGTCGCTCTGGCCGGTGCCATGGTCCTCGGACCCCGCATTGGCAAGTATTCCGAAGACGGCAAGGCCAAGGCCATTCCCGGTCACAACATTCCTCTGGCTGCCCTGGGTGTTTTCATCCTCTGGTTCGGCTGGTTCGGTTTCAACCCCGGTTCCACCACCACTGCTGACGGCACCATCGGTTTCATCGCCATGAACACCTCTTTGTCCGCTTGCGGCGGCGTGCTCGGCGCAATGGTCATTGCTTGGTTCCGCTACGGCAAGCCTGATATCTCCATGACCCTGAACGGCGCTTTGGCCGGCCTGGTCGGCATCACCGCCGGTTGTGCCACTGTCAGCCCCAGTTCTTCCATCATCATCAGTCTTATCGCTGGTATGCTGGTTGTTCTGGCCATTGAATTCATCGACAAGGTTCTCAAGATCGACGATCCCGTCGGCGCATCTTCTGTCCACGGTGTCTGCGGCGCATGGGGAACCATTGCCTGCGGCCTGTTCAACATGGACGGCGGCCTGTTCTTTGGCGGCGGATTCACCCAGCTCGGTGTTCAGCTTATTGGCGTAGGTGTCTTCTTTGCCTGGGCATTCGGTGCCGGTTTCATCCTGATGGCTTCCATCAAGGCTATCTTCGGCCTTCGCGTAAGCAAGGAAGAAGAGCTCAAGGGTCTGGACATCGCCGAACACGGCAGTGAGTCCTACAACGGTTTCCAGCTCTTCAGTAATGAGTAACCAAGTCGTAATATTGCCAAATATACAAGGAGAATAGAGAAATGAAACTCATTATAGCATATATCAGGCCCGAAAAGCTGAACGATGTGAAGCAGGCTCTGTACGCAAAGGAGATCTACTCCCTGTCCGTGACCAACATTCTCGGATCGGGGCGTCAGAAAGGCTTTACGGAAACCTACCGCGGCGTGCAGATGGAGGTGAATCTCCTCAAAAAAGTCCGGCTGGAGATTGGTGTCAATGAGAACTTTGAAGAAGCGGCTATCGAGGCCATCCAGTCCGCAGGACATACCGGTGGCGAAGGCGATGGAGTCATCTTTGTCTCCGAGCTCACCAAGGCCCTGCGTATCAGGACCGGAGAGGACGGTATCCTTTAAAAAAAGTTGTATAAGCATATGGGGGGTCGGGGCGGCAGAAATGCTGCCCCGACCTTATACTCAGCCAATATCCGATTATGATTTTCTCTTGTTTTTGAAGCATAACAAGTTGTGAAAAGCAGAATAAAAAAAGAATGTTAATGTCGACTCTCCCGCCAGATATTCAGGAAATTATAGAAAATGGAATTATTCTGACCCATTTTCAGCCTCAGGTTTCGCTCAAACGCAAGGCTGTCATCGGACTGGAGGCATTAAGCAGAGGTTTTGACCCCCAAAGCGGAGAGCTCATACCTCCATCCCAGCTGTTCGGACAGGCCCGGGACGCGGAAACCCGGCTTGCCTTGGACCGGGTCTGCCGAACAAAAGCGGTCGAATCGTTTGCCTCACTGCATCGTCGGGACAAGAGCCTGATGCTTTCCATAAACATTGATGCCTCGTGCATTTGTGAGGAGACCAGCGGGTCCAATAATCTGCTCGAGCTGGTGAAGCGGTGCGGTATCAATCCCAACAATGTCATCATCGAGATTATCGAATCTCGTTGCGAGGACGAGGACGCGCTTCTTGAATTCGTCCGCTTTTATCGCAAGAAAAATTTTCTTATCGCCCTTGATGATGTGGGTACGGGGTTTTCCAATCTGGATCGTATTCCGCTGCTCAAGCCCGACGTGCTCAAGCTTGACCGTTCACTCATCTCCAATATCAATGAGCATTTTCACAAGCTGGAAGTGGTGCGCAGCTTCGTGCAGATGTCCAACCGCCTTGGCAGCCTGATTCTGGCTGAAGGCGTGGAGACGAGCGACGAGGTCATGTGCCTGCTCGCCAACGGTGTGGATGTGTTCCAAGGCTATTTCTTTGCCCGGCCTGCGCCGAGTCTGGATGCTGTTCCTGATATGGTTAAGAAGATCAATGTGTTGACTGAAAAGTATCGTAGGAACCAAACTCACAGGATTGCCGAGGACAAGCGAATTTTTTCCAACTACGCGCTGATTATCCTGACTATATATCAATCCCTGGCCGAGACTCCCACGCGAGGTATCAATCAGGCCTTGACCCAGTTTATTGAAACGTATTCCAATGTGGAATGCCTGTATGTCCTCGATATGAAAGGTAAACAAGTGTCAGATACCCTTTGTGACCCGGACAAACTGAAAAAGAGAAAGCAGTTCCTCTACGAGCCTGCCGGCGTGGGATATGACCACTCCCTGAAAGAATATTTCCTGCCCATTCAGGCCGGGTTGGAGAAATTCACCACCGAACCTTACATTTCACTTGCCTCCGGTAATCTTTGTACTACCGTTGCCCATGTTTTTTACCACAAGAATTGCAGTCGCCACCTCATTCTTTGCGCTGATATGTCGCGCACAAGAAATCAGGAGTGCTCAGCTTCGCCTGATGCATTGAAAACGCTTTAGGGCGTGTTGACACGCCCTGAAATGACTCGATCAAGGCTTCTTCACCTGCCTAGACAGAACACTGTATCAGACCCATCGGCTGCGATAATTGCGGCAGATACGGCTCGGTGGAAAAGAGATGCCCGGAGCGGGGGATGCGCGTTGGCGGCGCATCCTTGGCCAACTGGATGGAGATGAATGTTTCGTCAAAGCTGATGATCATGGGTACGATT
>JAFLJW010000429.1 GCA_022712815.1 Pseudodesulfovibrio sp.
CCACCCACGGGGCGACCATGCGCTCCACGTATTTGCCGATGATATCGGTTTCCATATTGACCTTGGTGCCGGGCGTCCAACCGGATATGGTGGTGACTTTCTGAGTCTCCGGGATGATGTTCACCTCCAACCAGTCCGGGCCGCAATCGTTGACTGTCAGGCTGATGCCGTCCAGCGTTATGGACCCTTTGGGGATGACGTATTTGCCTTGCGACGCGGCAAAGGCAAGCTTGTAAATCTTTGATTCGCCTGCTGGCCGGACCTCAGCCACTTTGGCCAGACAGTCCACATGGCCGGAAACGATATGGCCGCCAAAACGGTCGCCCATGGCCATGGCCCGTTCCAGATTGACGGTGGAGCTGACCTTGAGAGTCCCTAGACTGGTGACCGACAATGTCTCGCGGCTGGCATAGACAGTGAACCACTCCGTATCAAAGGTTTCCACGGTCAGGCAGACGCCGTTGATCGCAATGGATTCACCAAGCTCTATATCTGTCAAAGTAAAAAGCGGACGGATGCGAAAACGTGTTTCCGCTCCTCGGTTGTCAGCGGCCTCAATGCGCCCCATTCCCATGACCAGTCCGGTAAACATGAAATATCCTTGTTTGCGTGATGGTGATACAGAGCTTTTCTATCAGGGCCGCCAGAGACTGTAAATCGCAGGTTGTCGAAAAGGTTCGCTTACCGGTGCTCGGACAATTGCCTCGCCGTATCTCGTGCGATATCCTTGTTCTTCAATTCCTGCCGTTTGGAATGGACATTCCTGCCCCGGCCAAGGCCGATCTGCAATTTTACCTTGCCGCGGCTAAAATACATTTTCATGGGGATGATGGTCAGCCCCTTCTGCTCGTTCTGGGCGCGAAGGTTAATGATCTCCCGCTTGTGCAAAAGCAGACGGCGAGGCCGCTCCGGGTCGTGCTGGTCGTACTGGCCAGTCTTGTCGTAGGGCGCGATATGAACGCCGACCAGAAAGGCGGAGCCTTCCCTGAACGAGACATACCCGTCCTTAAACGAAACATGACCGCCACGAAGGGATTTGACCTCAGAACCAAGCAGGGACAGGCCAGCCTCAAAGGTCTCGAAGATTTCGTACAGACGACGCGCCTGCTTGTTGGTGCCGATGGTGTTTGCCGAGGTTTTCTTTTTTTTCTTTTTTGCCATGGGTGAGGGTATTCTTAGCCCTAGGTGGGCGATTCGTCGTTTTCGAGTAATGAGCTAAAGAAAGTGACTTCATCCGGGAAGTACTTGAAAATATTGTCCATCACCAGAGTATTAATGCGACTGACAGTCCGGCATTCCAGAACGTCTCTCAAAAGCTTGCGGCAATCGTGCATGTTGGTCTGCCGGATGATCCGCTTGATACCGGGGATGGCCTGAGGGGTCATGGAGATGGAATCAATGCCCATGCCGAGCAGGATCGGGACGCAAAACGGATCTGATGCCACCTCGCCGCAGAGCGAAACTTCTATGCCTGCCTGATGGGCTGCGTCAACCACCAATTTGATGGAACGCAAGGTCGCGGGATGCAAAGGCTGGTAGAGATAGGACACATGGTGGTTGGTCCGGTCAACCCCGATGGAATACTGGATGAGATCATTGGTGCCGATGGAAAAAAAATCCACTTCCTGAGCCAGATACTCGGCGATCATCACGGCTGCGGGCAGTTCGATCATGATACCCACCGGCATGTCCGGGTCGTAATCCACACCCTCGCGCCTGAGTTCGGCCTTGGCCTGAGCGAGCCACGCCTTGGCCTGACGCACTTCCTTGACGCCGGAAATCATGGGGAACATGAGCGAGGCATTGCCGTAAGCCGAGGCACGCAGGATCGCCCGGAGCTGGGTTTTGAACAATTGCGGGTTTTTCAGGCAGAAACGAATGGCCCTCAGCCCCATGGCCGGATTGGTTTCGTTGAGTTCACCATATGAGGAAATGAATTTGTCCGCGCCAAGATCAAGGGTGCGAAAGACAACCTTGCGCGGCGACATGATCGCTGCCAGATCAATGTACTTATCGGCCAGCTCTTCCTCGGTGGGCAACGTGGTACGGTTGATATAGGCGTATTCGGTACGATACAGTCCAATGCCCTCGCCGCCGTTGTCAATGACGGTAGCCACTTCTTCCAACAGCTCGATATTGGCAAGAACCTGCACACGGGAGCCGTCAAACGTCTCGGCAGGCAGTTGGCAGCGGCGTTTGATCTTGCGGGTGTAGGCCTCGAAATTCGCAGCCCGCTCATTGTAGTCTTCCAGCTCTGTTTCAGTGGGATTGACCACTATCTTTCCGGCCAGCCCATCGATGATTACGAGGTCACCGTCATGGATGTGGTCCTCAAGCTTGTCCACACCGACCAATGCGGGGATGCCGAGGGAACGCGCCATAATGCCGGTATGGGAGGTCTTGCCGCCACGCACTGTGGCAAAACCCATGATCTTGTCCACCTGAAGCTCGACAGTGTCGGCAGGAGTCAGGTCGTGAGCCAGAATGATGGCCCGGCCTGAAATCTCGGTCAGGTCCGTGTCCAGACCGATGAGCTTGACCTGAACCTTATCCGCCACCACGCGCACGTCCTGCATCCGTTCTCGGATGTAGGGATCTGCAATGGCACCAAAGGCGACCTCCTGATCGGACACGGCCTTTTCCAAGGCCCAGGCCGCATTAAGACCGAGGGTCCTGATATATTCCTCGGCAGCTCCGGACAGCTTGGGGTCCTTGAGCATCATG
>JAFLJW010000415.1 GCA_022712815.1 Pseudodesulfovibrio sp.
CAAAAAGGTGACCACGGTAACACCGGACACATCGGTATCAGATATTGCCGGCCTCATGGTTGAAAAACATTTCCATACCCTCCCGGTGGTGGAGGGTACAAAATTAGTAGGCATCATCGGCAAGGAAGATGTTTTAAAGACTCTGATGCCCTAAAGATCAATAATTGTTGCGGCCAAAGGGGTGCAAGACAGCATTTCACCACCGGATGGCGTAACCTGGATGGGACATTCCAGCCGCATACCGCCGACACCGGGAATAGTAATAGACAAGAACCCAACCTCTATCACATTCTCCACCAAAACAATTTTGGTAAACTCATCAGAGTTCCCAATGGGTGGATACCATTCATACCCGAGAACGCCCAGTCCATGGCCAAAAAATGGAACCGTATATTGAATATATCCGCTCTGGGTCAAATTGTTATTCACAGCGTGCCAGACCTCACCGATGGTGTTGCCAGCCTTAAGACTTTTGACAAGGGTTTCGGCGGCACTGAGAAACGCATCAGCCAGTTTTTGCTGTTCCCGAGTGGGTTTCCCCAGAATAAAATTATGGGAAAGGTCCGACATAAAAGTCCGGTACAAGGGATGAAAATCAACAATTAAATTGTCGCCTGCCTGGAGTATCTTATCCGTTGGTTGGGTAGTTCCGCACATATTATAGGCGGTTCTATATCCAGAAGCCGCCTCGCTGGACCCGGTGACGGCCCAATGATATTCACTGCCCAAACGCCGCAGCTCCATTTCACCGATTCCCACCGCTTGGGCCTCGGTCATGCCCACGGTAAGAGACTTTCCCACCAGGGCGATGGCACTATCAGCCATGGCAGTGGCCTGTTTCATCATCATAATCTCTTCGGGGTCCTTGATGTATCCGGCCTCGTCAATAATGGCATTGGCATTGACAAATGTGGCCCGGGGCAGATTTTCCTTTAGGAGATCATACTCAGTGGAGGTCAGATAACCGGTATTTCCCCTGGGAGAATGGCCCAGCTCCACACCGATACGGCCCTTATCCCAGCCACTGGCTTTAATTTGATGAATCGCAATATCCAGCATATCCATTCCCGGCAGAGGGGCATAGGCCGAGACCTGCTCCAACCAGGACTCAACCTTCACTCGCTCCTGATCAATCAGAAAATTAATCAACTCCACATGGCCATCCCGGGAAACCAATACAGCCGCACGCCAGGGCACAAAGGCACCGGAGACAAATGTGACACTCACCATGCGGGTACCAATTAAAACATCAATATCCATGAGATCCATTTTTTCCCGGATCCGCTTGATTCGTTTCGAATAGTCAATTGTAATATTCATGGGACTCATCTCCTTAGGTCAAAAAAATTCAATGATTGTGTTAGATTATACCTGGGGCACCAACAGTCCGTTTAAAATAAGATCAATGCCCTTTTCATACATTTCAGAAGCAGTATTCCCCTCTGATTTCACATATGTTTTAATGATAAACATCACGTAAATTGAATACAAAAACTCCGATACCGGTTCCACATCCACCCGGCGGAAGACACCCTGATCAATGCCTTTGGTCAGCAGCATTTTAATCATGTCCAAAGAGGTGTTATCAATGCCGGGAAAACGAATTTTTCTAGGGGAAAGCGGAAAAATCGAAGGATCATCCATGAGAATTTTTCGCATATCAACATCCTGGGAAAGGTATTGATATCCTTTTTTACACAGCAAAACAAATTGTTCGGATACATCATCTGTTGCTTCGACACTTTCCCTGACCTTGGTTTGCCATTTTGTAATACCAAAGGCCACGGATTTTTCATATAGATCCCTCTTGTCCTTGATATACCGGTACAGAGTTCCGGCAACCATATCAAGCTCGCCGGAAATATCCTCAACCCGGGTTCTTTTATAGCCATATTGGGAAAACACCTTTAATGCGACGGTGTAAATCTGCTCAAGAGTGTATTTTTTAGCCACATGCCACCTCCCTGAAAAAATGAAAATATGAATCATTTATTCATTTACTAACTATTATGTTTGACAACGTCAAGGTTTATTTATTAACTTACCCATGGTATTTTGTATTCCGTGGAGGAAAAAATGACACCAAAAGACAACCTTAAAAAAATATATGAAGCCGCCATTGAAGCGGCAAACCCTGAGAAGGCCATACATGCCTGCTTAAGACTTAAAAACAATATCCTGGAATTATACGAAAACGATGAAACCATAAAGGCCTTTGATCTTAACCAGTTCAAAAAGATAATCGTGGTAGGTGCCGGCAAAGCCACGGCATCCATGGCCAAGGCTCTGGAAGATATCCTGGGCCATCGGATTCACGCAGGGTGCATCTGTGTGAAATACGGGTATACCCGAACTCTTTCCACCATTGAAACCATTGAGGCGGATCATCCCCTGCCCGATGAAAATTCCATTGCCGGTGCAAGAAAAATTAAAGGGATGCTTGAAGGGACAACGGCTGATGATCTGGTGATCTCCCTGATCTCGGGTGGGGGATCGGCCCTTCTCTGTCTTCCCCCCGAAGGCGTCACCCTTAAAGAGAAACAAGAGGTAACAGATCTTCTCATCAAAACCGGGGCCGCCATCCATGAGATCAATCTGGTTCGCAAGCACCTTTCCCTTGTAAAGGGCGGCAACCTTGCCAAGGCCTCTTATCCGTCAACCATATTAAATTTAATGGTATCGGATGTTGTGGGCGATGGGATCGATACCATCGCCTCGGGCCCCTTTGTGGTTGACAACGCAACCTTCTCCGACGCCCTTGACATTATCGGAAAATATAATCTTATCCGAAAGATTCCCCCATCTGCCCTGGCCTGCATCGCAGAAGGAGCCAACAATGAATTGTTAGCTGGCGAAGTACTACCTGGCGAAATGCAACAAACAGATGAGACAGCAAACGAAAACCTGTCTATAATCGAAAACACAACCCATTTTATCATTGCATCCAACATCATCTGCCTTACGGCAGCAAAGGACTGCGCAAAAGCTCTGGGGTATCATTGCCTGATTTTATCTTCCGCCATTGAAGGGGATACCAAGGATGCCGCTGCCTGGCACGCCCAGATCGCTTTGGAAGTGCTCTCTTCTTCAAACCCGATCCCCATGCCGGCCTGTATCATCAGTGGCGGTGAAACCACCGTCCAGGTCCGGGGAGAAGGAAAAGGCGGAAGGAATATGGAATTTGCCTTGCAGACAGCCCCCTTGATTGACGGATTTGAAAATCTAATGATCGCCAGTATCGGCACCGATGGCACCGACGGGCCAACAGACGCAGCCGGAGCTGTGGCCCACGGATTCACCATGAAAAATGCAGCCAAAATGGGGCTTGATATAAACCATTATATGAACAACAATGATTCATACCATTTTTTTAAGGGCTTAGGAGATCTCATCATCACAGGCCCCACCCATACAAATGTAATGGATATCCGGATCATTCTTGTTAATGATGATAAAAATTGCAAA
>JAFLJW010000291.1 GCA_022712815.1 Pseudodesulfovibrio sp.
GAACCTCGCCATCCGCAGCGGTCATCAGCAGATAGATTGCGAACACCTCATGCATGCTTTGGTCGCTCAGGAGCAGGGTCTGGTCCCGCAAATACTCCGTAAACTCGGCGTGGCACCGGACAACTACATGGGTGCCGTGGATGCTGAAATCGGCAAAATGCCCAGAGTCTCCGGGCCTGGAGCGCGTGCCGACCAGATTGTTGTCACCCAGCGGCTGCAATCCGTTCTGGTGGCTGCCGACGACATGAAAAAGCGGATGAAGGACGAGTTCGTCTCTGTCGAGCATGTCTTTCTTGCCCTCATGGACGAACCTCCGTCCACGGGTTTGGGGCGGGTCAACAAGCAATTTAATCTCGACAAGAATAAAGTGCTTAGCGCACTGGAAGGGGTACGCGGCAAACAGCGCGTGACCTCGGACAATCCCGAAGCCACCTACGATTCCCTCAAGAAATATGGCCGCGATCTAGTGGAAGAGGCCCGGTCCGGCAAGCTCGACCCGGTCATTGGTCGAGACGGCGAGATTCGCCGTGTCATCCGTATTTTGTCTCGCCGGACCAAGAATAATCCGGTCCTCATCGGTGAGGCTGGGGTCGGCAAGACCGCCATTGCCGAAGGACTGGCCCAGCGCATCGTCAAAGAGGACGTGCCTGAGGGCCTCAAGGACAAAACCGTTTTTAGCCTGGACATGAGTGCGCTCATCGCCGGGGCCAAATACCGTGGCGAGTTCGAGGAACGGCTCAAGGCAGTGCTCAAGGAAGTGGCCGAATCCGCCGGGCAGATCATCATGTTCATCGACGAACTGCATACCATTGTCGGTGCCGGAAAATCCGATGGAGCCATGGACGCGGGTAATATTTTAAAACCCATGCTGGCCCGTGGCGAGCTGCACTGCATCGGCGCGACCACCACCGACGAATACCGAAAATACATCGAAAAAGATCCGGCCCTTGAGCGCCGTTTCCAGACGATTGTTGTGGAAGAGCCTTCGGTGGAAGACACCATTTCCATCCTGCGTGGCCTGCGCGAGAGGTTCGAGGTTCATCATGGTGTACGCATTTCCGATGGGGCGGTGGTTGAGGCCGCCGTACTTTCTGATCGGTATATTTCAGACCGCCAGCTTCCGGACAAGGCCATCGACCTCATTGACGAGGCTGCCGCGCTCATACGGACCGAGATTGATTCCCAGCCATATGAACTGGACAAGGCCAACCGTCAGGTCATGCAGCTTGAAATCGAGCGTGAGGCTCTCAAGCGCGAGTCGGACAAGGCCTCACGGGAACGGCTGGTGGAACTGGAAAGAAAGCTGGCCGAGCTCAAGGAATTACAGGGCGCCTTGCAAGCCCAGTGGGAGAACGAGAAGGGCGGTATCGAGCGTCTTCGTTCTCTCAAGGAAGAGATCGAGACCACCCGTCGCGCAATGGAAGAAGCCAAGCGGGTCCATGACTACAACCGGGCCGCAGAGCTGGAATATGGTACGCTCGCCACACTTGAAAAAGAGTTGACTGACCGCAACGAGGCCCTTGAATCGGGCGATACTCCGCGTATGGTCAGGGAAGAGGTCGGCCCGGATGACGTGGCTCAGGTGGTCGCCAAGTGGACGGGCATCCCTGTTTCCAAACTCATGGAAGGGGAGCGCGAAAAGCTGCTCAAGCTCGGTGACCAGTTGCATGAACGCGTCATAGGTCAGGACCGGGCGGTTCAGGCCGTGGCCGATGCCGTACTGCGCGCCCGTGCCGGGTTGAAGGACCCCTCACGGCCCATCGGCTCGTTTATTTTTCTCGGTCCCACAGGTGTGGGCAAGACCGAATTGTGCAAGACCCTGGCCTCGTCCCTGTTCGATTCCGAGGACAACATGGTCCGCATCGACATGTCAGAGTACATGGAAAAGCACACCGTGGCCCGCTTGATCGGCGCGCCTCCCGGTTACATCGGCTACGACGAGGGCGGTCAGCTCACCGAGGCTGTGCGCCGCAAGCCATATTCCGTGGTCTTGTTTGACGAAATCGAGAAGGCGCATCATGATGTGTTCAACGTGCTACTCCAAATTCTAGACGATGGCCGGTTGACCGATTCCCATGGCCGGACCGTGAATTTCAAGAATACCATCATCATCATGACGTCCAACCTCGGCGCGGAATTCATGCTCGAAGGAATCGATTCGGACGGTGATTTCAAGGACGGTGTGGCCGAGCAGGTCATGGATGTTTTGCGTCACCATTTCCGGCCCGAGTTCCTCAATCGCGTGGATGAAACCGTCCTGTTCAGGCCGTTGCATATCGAGCAACTGATGCAGATCGTTGATATTTTGATCACGGGCTTGAAATCCCGTCTGGAATATCGCAAGATCGACCTGACCCTGACCGACCAGGCCAGAGCATTCATCGCCGAGGCCGCCTACGACCCGCATTTCGGCGCACGACCGCTGCACCGCTATCTACAGGCCCATCTGGAAACCCCGCTTGCCCGACTGCTCATCAGCGGTGAACTGGTGGACGGTGCCAGTGTGGTTGTGGATGAGAATGATGGAAAGCTTTCTTTTGGGTATGAAGAGTAACATGAATATTTGCACAAAAATTTTACAATTGGCTGAAGACCCGGAAGGGTTGGAAGAGCTTTATCGTAAAGAGCCACAGGATTTCATGGCTTCCTACAAGGATGCTCTGGCAGAGAATCATGGTTCCTTGCTGTTGCAGGCTTGGTGCGCACGGTTGGAATTTAATCCATCCAGGGCATCGGCGTTGGCATTCTCTGATTTGGTCCTCATGGTGTTCCTGTGTCTTGTGGCCGGAACTCTCTACAAGATTCCCATGTGGACCGATGTTACTGATTCTCAATTTTATCCGCGTTACGTGGCCTTGATACCCTTTTCTGCAATGCTTGTTTTTACCCTTCATATGAAGGGGTGGGTTTGGCGGAGGGACGTTTGGGTCTTGGGAGCAACTGCTGCTTTGGCTGGGTATATGCTGTTGATTCCCTTAGGAGAAAATATTTCCTACGTGTTGTCTTTCCTTTTTTTGCCGTTTCTTCTGTGGTCCATCTACGGCATTGCTCGAATGGGAGGAGAGTGGAGGGAAAATGCAGCACGTATCGAGTACATTCGCTACTTTGGAGAATTGCTCATTCATGCAAGTCTCTTTTTGGCTGGTGGTGGTGTTCTTCTGCTTCTGGCGGCTGGCCTGTTTGACTTGCTGGGATTGCCCTCCCGGTGGGTTTTTGAGTATGTAGCCCTTTATGGTCTGGCCGCTATCCCGCTGGTGGCTGCCTGGGCAACTGATACCTATTCGGCTGCTCGGCGCATTGTCCCTCTTTTGGCAAAAATATTTTCTCCACTTCTTTTGATACTCATCGTGGCCTATATGGTCGCCATGGCTTTCAATATAGATGAGCTTTTCAAGAGCCGAGCAACCCTGCTTCTGTACAACGTGCTGCTGCTGTGTGTTTTGGGTACAGTGGTTTTCACGCTGACCGGGCGTCGTGAATACGGTGAGCAAAAGTTCACGCAAGTCATTGTCATTTTTATACTTGTTTTCACCATGTTGTTGGATTTGGTGGGTGTAATCGCCATTGTTTGGCGGATATACGAATATGATTATGGTTTTACGGCAAACAGGTTGGCAGTTCTAGGTTCCAATTTGGTGGTTCTTGGCAATCTGGCAACGATGTGCCTTGGGTATTTCAGACATTGGCGTGGTGCAGGTTCCCTGGATGAAGTAGAGCGGGGACTTGCGAAATATTTGCCCATCTACGCCTTTTGGACAATGTTCATGGTGTTGGGTGTGCCATGGTTATACAGATATTGATGGGATAGAAATAATTTATGCCTAATCTTCTTCTTCTTGCTCTTCTCGCCACTTTCCCGGCGCTCTCTACGGATATGTATTTGCCTGCCCTGCCAACATTGCAGACGGTTTGGGGCATTTCTTCACCGGAAGCCAACTTGTCGCTGGTCGTATTTTTTTTGGCGTTCAGCGTGTGCCTGCTTATCCACGGACCGCTTTCGGACCGGGTGGGGCGGAGACCTGTGCTTCTTACCGGTATTCTGATTTT
>JAFLJW010000042.1 GCA_022712815.1 Pseudodesulfovibrio sp.
TTTTTGCATACCGAAAAAAGCATGGAATATCTCGCTGATTTGGCAGGGATGGAAATATACAAAACTATTTATGATTCCCAACCCAGGCAGATAGCCAACAGCATCAAGTTTCAAAAAGGCCTCAACTACGAGGATTCCAACAGAGAAATTTTTTCTAAATCAGAGCGGAACGACTTCAAAAGACAGGCGAAAAAGCTTAATGCCAGCGGTGATGGAGATCAAGCTATCTTTTTCTTGCGCAGCAAGAGCTAATCATTTCAGATATTTCTACCGCAACTCTTGAAAAAAACATAGCAAGTTTCGGGGGCTGCAAAGGGGATAATTGAAAATACTGCTTTTCGGAAAAGGCATGTTATTCCAATGAAAAATTCCTTGGGTTTGCCGGGAGTATCTGGTTGTGTTGTTGAGTCAGGGAGCTACCGGTGGCATGTCGATGAACTTTTTTTGCGCTGAGATGTTCCAGACCGTTTCATTTTTCAGCATTTCAAGAAAGAGTTCCGTGCTGTTGCCGCGTCCGAAAAAGAGGCATTGTTCACAATCATCCATGCCCGCAGCTTTATTCATGGCATCAATAATTGCCTGCTTTTCTTCCTGTATCGAGAGGATGGATGGGCAAGAGAATCTGTTGTTCTGCCGTAATCCGAGGTTCACGGTGGGAACGCAGTAAACCGGGGCCTCACGCATACCTGCACTTGAGTTGCCGATGATGAACTGAGCCTCCTTGAGCAATGTGAGAAAAAATTCAAATCTCAATGATGGGTAGAACTTGAAATCAGGAAGGTCTTCAAGACGTTTGTAGGCCTTGAATATCTCCTGAGAGTGTTCGTCGTTGTTGGGGTAGATGACAACGTATTGCCTGTCACTTTCAAGCAGGGCATCGACCAGGGCGTTTGCGTGTTTTGCGACTGTTGCCTGGCTGTCGGTGGTCACCGGATGGTATAGCACAATGCCATATCTATTGTGTGGCATTTCATATCGTTCACATAAAGTCTCAAGAGAGGGCAATCCTTCGGAGAGCATGATATCGATATCCGGCGAACCGGTTATGAATACGGATTCATGATGCTCGCCCAATTGATAGAGACGATTGGCAGCCTCTTTATTGGCTACGCAGTGAACATGGGAAAGTTTGGTCACCGAGTGGCGTATCATGTCGTCCACCGTGCCTGACCGTTCGCCGCCTTCGATGTGACAGACAAGGATATTCCTGAATGCGCCGACTATGGCACCAGCCAAGGCTTCCAAACGGTCGCCGTGGACCACGATCATATCCGGTTTGGATTCGGCTACAAACCGAGACAGGCCGGAGACCGTGTTGGCCAGAATGAGGTCCATGGTCTCTCCATCAATCTGATTGACGTGGAGGTATACATCCTGAAAGCCTTCTTTGATCACCTCGCGGTAAGTTTGTCCGTATTTAGTCATCAAGTGCATGCCGGTCACGAAAATGACGCACTCAAACGCATCATCATTGCAGACTGCGTGCATCAAGGGCTTGAGTTTGCCGAAATCAGCGCGTGTACCCGTTATAAAGAGGACTTTTTGTTTATTTGCCATCGATTATGTCGTTCCACTCGATTTGAGTATTTACTGCTATATCTCGGGCGGCCTTTTTACCGAGCAGAGATTCGAAGTCTTCGGCCAGAATTGCGCCGGTACCGGGTCTTTTGACCCACAGATTCTCCCTAGTAAAAGGCTCACCAACCTGGATGTCTGCAATGGTTACCACTGAGGCGTATGCGAAGTCGATGGTCACTTGTTCCTCTGGCAGAATCCCTTTTGAGCCACCAGATGCCTGCCAGATGGCTCGGCTGCCCTTGATAAGCTCGGTGCATTCCCCTGGGTCCATGGACAGTGAAACGTCCGGGCCGGGCCATGATTTGTCCACAGTGAAGTGACGTTCAAGAATCGACGCGCCCAGTGACACCGCTCCCAGACAGGGGTAATTGCTCATGGTATGGTCGGACAGGCCAATGACTGCCTCTGGAAAGGCTTGACCCAATTCAACCATGGCCCCCAGTCTGACTTTCTCATAGGGAGTGGGGTAGAGGCTGGTGGTATGGAGCAGTGCGAACGGAACTTTGCGTTTGCGCAGGACTTCGACGGCCTTGGTCACACTGACCATGTCGTTCATGCCAGTGGACAGGATAATTGGCTTGCCAAAGGATGCTATGTGGTCGATGAGCGGATAGTTGTTGCATTCGCCAGAGCCTATTTTATAGGCTCCGACACCAATGCGCTCCAGGCGATCTGCCGCAGCGCGGGAGAATGGAGTGCTCAGGAAAATGGCTCCCTTGGATTCCACATAGGCTTTGATCTCGGTTTCTTGTTCTTCGGTCAGGGCGCACCGTTCCATGATTTCCCAGATGGAGACATCAGCATTGCCGGGGATCACTTTCTTGGCTTGCGGGCTCATTTCATCATCGACTACATGGGACTGGAATTTTACACACTCGCAGCCTGCGCCCACGGCGGCATCGATCATCTGCCGGGCCTTGTCCATGGAGCCTTCGTGATTGATGCCGATTTCGGCAATGACCAGCGGTGGATGGGCCGGGCCGA
>JAFLJW010000043.1 GCA_022712815.1 Pseudodesulfovibrio sp.
GCGCGGCGGGTCCGAGGCATTTCATTCCAACGCCTGCCTCGCAGACCTGATGCACAAGGCTCTTGAAAAGGCCGGGCTGCCCCGGGCTGCCGTTCAGGTGCCGCCCACCGCATCCCGCGAGGCCGTGACCGAGATGCTCAAACTGGCCGACTATATTGACGTGGTCATTCCGCGCGGCGGCGAGGGCCTCATCCGCGCAGTCACAGAACAGGCCACCATGCCAGTGCTCAAGCATTACAAGGGTGTCTGCCAGATTTTTGCCGATGCATCCTGCGACATCAACAAGGCCGTTGCCATCATCGATAATTCCAAAAGGCAGTACCCCAGCGGTTGCAACGCCGTGGAATGTCTGCTCGTTCACAAGGACGTGGCCGATGTGCTGCTGCCCAGAATCGCGCAGGTTCTCGGCGAAAAAGGAGTCACGTTCAAGGCGTGCGAAAAATCACTCCCACTCATGGGTGAATATGCCGAAGCTGCCAAGCCGCAGGACTATGGATTCGAGTTCCTCGACCTGATCATGACCGTCAAGGTCGTGGCCGACATGGACGAGGCTCTGGATTATATCGCCGAGTACGGCTCCAACCATACCGAGTCGATTCTGAGCGAAAACTACAAGCATTGCATGCGCTTCATCCGCGAGGTCGATGCTTCCCTGGTCGTTGCCAACGCCTCCACCCGGTTCAACGATGGCGGTCAACTCGGACTCGGTGCCGAAATCGGCATCTCGACATCAAAGCTTCACGCCTATGGCCCCATGGGGATCAAGGAGCTGACAAGCGCAAAGTTTGTTTTGCTCGGCGAGGGGCAGATTCGCGAGTAGTTTGTTCACGTTTTTTAAGAAAAAAGAGATATCGGGCCGTCCGAGAGGGCGGCTCAGGCCGCATAAAAAAGGTGCGATCACAAAATATGTGGCACTTTTGCCCCCCCTCCAGGAGGGCAAGATCTTTTTTGCCGATCTGGCAAATAAGACCTTGCCCTGAATTGGTTTTTAGCCACGACTAGGCAGCGATTTCTTCAACCTCCTGTTTTGAATCAAGAGCTGTTTTCAGGTCTTTGTCTGAAAAGACAGCATCCATATCAACAAGAATTATGAACTGCTCGTTCTGGTATCCCATTCCCTGAATGTAATCTGCCTTAACCGCCGTACCCATTTTGGGAGCGGGTTCAATGTTATCTGCTGAAATCTCAACGACTTCACGTACGGAATCAACAAGAGCTCCAAGGACCAGCATCTCATTATCGCACCAAATTTCCATAATGATAATGCAGGTGTCTACTGTTTCTTCTGTTTGGCTCATGCCCAACTTCAATCGCATATCGACAACAGCCACAGCATGCCCTCGCAAATTGGTAACACCTCGCATGAAGTCCGGAGTCCGAGGAATTTCGGATATTGCGGTAACTTCAAGGACCTCTCTGGTTCTGCTTATATCAAGCGCAAAGATTTCCTTGTCCAATGTGAACGTCAGGTACTGACCCTGCACAGATTCATTTGATTTCTCCATAACTCTCTCCTAGAATCTTTCAAATTCTTGATTGTCGTCAGAATTCATATCCAATGCGACACCTTTGCCATCACCCGATGTGGCGACTTGAAAAGACGTGTTTGTTGCCTTTGGCAAGGCAGGCGCCGTGGCACGAGCCACCGTAGGGCGGGAAGAACCCAAGACCTGCCCGTCTCCATTTGTCTTGAAGAAGGACACAGTTTGTTCCAACTGCACGCTTTGACTGGATAACTCTTCACTTGTAGAAGCAGTTTCTTCAGCTGCTGATGCATTTTGCTGGATGACAGCATCGAGTTGAGTAATGGCCTGACTGATCTGTTCAGCTCCAGAACTTTGCTCGCTGCTTGCTGCGGTTATCTCCTGAACAAGCTGAGCTGTCTTTTGAATATTCGGAACCATATTCTCCAACATTTCGTCCACATTTTTTGCAATGTCGACGGTGGTTGTTGAAAGCTCGCTGATCTCTCTTGCGGCTTCACCGCTTCGTTCCGCCAACTTGCGAACCTCGGCAGCGACAACGGCAAACCCTTTTCCATGCTCACCGGCACGAGCCGCTTCAATTGCAGCATTCAGAGCCAATAAGTTTGTTTGACGCGCAAGTTCTTCGATAATGGATATCGCGTCAGCAATATTGGTCATTGCCGAAACCGCCTCTTTGACAGCAACGCCACTTTTTTGAGCATCTGAAGCGGACTGGATCGCGATTTTTTCAGTTGTTTGTGCGTTTTCAGTATTTTGCTGAATATTGCTTGCCATTTGTTCGATGGCCGAAGAAACCTCCTCGATTGAAGCAGCTTGTTCTGTTGCCCCCTGGGAAAGGGTCTGGGCCGAAGCAGACAACTCCGCACTGCCCTCGGACACGTTGGATGAACCTTCACGGATGCTGAAAACTGCCGTGGTTATTCGGGAGGCCATGTTGCGCAGGGATTGGATAAGCATCCCGATCTCGTCATTGGAATCGTTAGCGATGGTCACAGTCAAATCCCCGGAAGCCACGCGTTGTGCGAAGTAGACACTTTGTGTGAGAGGTTTAATGATGCCTCTGATAAGAATCCACGCCGCACCAACACCTATAAACAACGCCACGATAGTGATTATAAGTGACATGACAATGGCTTGATTGTTGGAAGCCTGCACTTCAGGACCGAGAACATCCTGGGCCGCAATGATGGACAGTTTCACAGCCTCGATTTCTTCCGCGACCTCAGGTCCCAGCTTGTCAAGAGAGTTTGTGATCACATCATTCCTTTTGAAAATCACATTCGTCAGACTCTCAAAAGCCCCTGAGTATGTTTTTTCGAGTTCCAGTAACTCTTCAAGAAGCCTACGCCGTTCAGAGTTTTGAAGGTTATCGTCAAGTATTGCGAATTCCCTGCTTAGGGCTTTAATCTCCTTGTGAACCCTGTCCTTCGATCCCGGAGAATTGTCATCAAGGAATTTGACGACATAAAGACGTGCCAGCAAGAGGCTGCGCAATGCCAGGGCACTTCTGTATGCTGCATCCATATCATCATCACGTTTAGCAGTCGTGAGGATTTTGGTCAGATTGTGTTCCATCTGAGGCCCTTGAACATTGAGAATATCATTCACATAATGATTTCGCTTGGCCCTGAATTCTTTGACCTTTGTGAAGTTCCGTCCATAACTTTTGCTCTTGGCAAGAGCGTTGTTAATCAGTTCAGCCTTCTTCGGTTCTTTGATTTCAGTTTTGGCCGTAGTCAGGAACTCAATCATTTTAGTAAAATAACCATCGTACTTCTCAACAACCTCATCACTGCCGGTTATGATGAAATCTTTTGCACTCATGCGCACCAGAAGCATATTGGCCTGGGCCCGCCCGCTGAGGTTGGCCTGCCTTGCCAAACTCCGATATCGGGAAAACCCTTCATTTGAACCAGTCAGTGCCCAGAAAGCCGTACCGGCAAGAACCAGCAGCAAAGCTAAAACACCCCCAAATCCCAGTGATAATTTTGATGAAATCCTCATGACATTCTCCAATAATTTAAATAGTTTTGCACACACAAAATAAAATACTACTACAGTATATGACACCATCGTGTCTTTAGCTCTATTATAATCTAAAAAATGAATAAAAAATAATAGAACTAACTAAAAGATGAACAAAATTTTATTCATCAATCCCCAACAATACGGTAGCGGTATGTATTCATAATGAGGATTTATTGATATAAATATTTTGAACATCTAAAAAATGTATTTATAACTATTTATATATCGAGAATAATAAATAATACAGCTACACGTTCCAACATGTATCCTTATTAAAGGCATGATGCAGTTAGGATATCCATCTATATCGAAACAAGTATTAAAAAAAAGAAATTAGACGTGAAAATCAATAGAATCTATATTCTGCTATATATTCTTCTACTTCAATATACCTTTGCGATTGGTATGGTGTTCCCAAATCCTGTTTGGGGCAAAAGTGAGACTTGGCTCTATTCACTGGCCTTTGATATCACTATTGAATTGGCAGGCTTGCGTCGGATAAGGGCGGTTCCCAAATCTTCACGGGCGATGATGGTACCGGCACCTCATGCGATGAGAACTAATAGCTGGCGAAATAAGATGGTGATGAAGATCTTGGAGGAAGAGGGTATTGCACAGCCCTTGCGACCATGTTTTTTGGTTTTCATAAAACCGGGAAAGATTGTCCCGATTTCATGAGAGTAGCCGGGTGTCCGAAAAGAGGACAAATCCTCCGCGCCTTATTC
>JAFLJW010000393.1 GCA_022712815.1 Pseudodesulfovibrio sp.
AGAGACCATAGAAAAAATATTTACAGCAGACATTGAAGATCTGCCCCCATTGATTGCCACCGGAGAAAATGAATATATTTCAGCTCTTGCCAAGCGCGAAGAAAAACAAGAGCTGGTTCAAATTCTGGATGTTAAACATATTTTCGACGAGATCCAAATACCATAATCACATAGGCATCATCCCCTTCCAGAGACAACATTCACAAAACAATCCAACGCCCCTCACATCTTTTCAAAAAAACAACTTGACATTATTTCAGGTAGTTATTAAAAATATACCCATTGGTCGGTTTAAAAGCTCTATAGTCGATTTTTTTTAGATAGGCATCCCGGGGACTTAGGTTCCCTGCATATTGCATAATTGCCCGTCCACACCTGGTAATTCGCTGCTGTTCTTTAGGATGGGTACAATCAGTTCTGGATCTTTTTCGGAACCCATCCAACAAGGAGAGCGTATGCCAGTATTTGAGTCCAAAGAAAAAATGGTGGAAGTTCTAGGCGGTTTGTTTAACATTCTGTTAAACGACCCCGTGGCTGGCCCTAAGTTTGCGGCTGCCGACATCGTCATCAAGTTCAATCTTTCTGATCCATCCGGAGAACTTTATATCACCCCGGGTGACGGGGTAAAGGGGGAAGTTCTCTGGGGAAGCCAGGACATAAAACCCTCCGTGGAGATGACTCTGAGCGGGGATACCAGTCATAAATTCTGGCTCAAACAGATCAGCATGCCCATCGCCCTTGCCAAGGGCTTGATCAAAGCCAAGGGCCCCATGCCCAAAATTTTAAAGCTTCTGCCCATTTTAACCCCTGCCTATGCCGCCTACCCGGCCTGGGCCAAATCCCAGGGAATGCCTGTCTGATAAGCCCAACACAAAAAGGAGACCATTATGGAACGAAGCATCCAACAATATGAAACCGACAGGCAAGAGGCGGTGCGGGTTGCCGCCCGGCTGATCCTGGCCTCGGGCACCACCACCCCCCGGGTGGGAGGCGTCGGGGAATGCACCATCCACATTTTTGACGACCCTTGTGACATCGAAGATATCTGCCAGAAAATGGAGGAAATGGCCGGCATCAAAAAAAGCTGGGCCTTTTTCAACCGGGACGCAGCCATGCTCAGGGATGCCGATGCCCTGCTCATCGCCACCTCGTTGCGCTGCCTCAACGACCCGGCCGACATCAATTGCAACATGTGCGGCAAGCTGGTCTGCGAATATTTAAAAGAGGAAGAGAAACTACCCAAGGACCAGGATGTGGCCTTCACCGGACCTTTGTGCACCTTCAGGGCCACCAACATCGCCTATGCCGTGGACGGAATGATGAACCAGGCCAGACACTTAGGGATTGACACCGGTACCTACTGGTCCGTGGGCGCTGCTGCCATGCGCATGGGGATCATCCCAAGGGACACCGGGTTTGCCATGGGCATGGCGATTTCCATCACGGAGAAAAGCCCCTTCAGGGATATCCCGAAAAATTATGCCGACATTAACCAGCGGTCCATGACCGACCGAATGATCAACCGGCTCTGGCCCCAGTTCAGATCCATTTATTCTTAAACACCATAGTGTTGGGAGGAAAGATGACAATCCGACAAATGTCCGAACTGGTGGAAAAGGGATTTGCAAGGTCCGTGGAATTAATTTCCCTGACCGCCCATAACTCATTCCGGTTCAACAATAGAAATACGATAAAAATGATCACCGTGGAAGGGGAAGACCTGGAGCAGATTGCCGAATATTGTTTTTCCCTGGGAGACATGTCCCCCCTGGCGGCAAGAGACGGCAGAAACCTGGTTCAAACCATGAAAGAACCCTGCTCGCTTCTGGTCTTTGGGGACAAGCGAAAATCTGATTTCAACTACAATTGCGGGGCCTGCGGATACCGGACCTGTGCTGAGATGAACAAGGCTGAGGAGGTGGAATCCCTCACCGCCAATGGCCCCTCCTGTGTATTTAAAAACATCAACCTCGGGTTTGCTGCCAACACCGCGGCCTCCATGGCCCATACGCTGGGGCTTCACTGCCGGGTTTTTTCCACCCTTGCCTTTGGGGCCAAGGCCCTTGAGGTCATCGAAGAGGTGGACATCTGCATCTCGGTGTGTGTGAGTGCGGCCAAAAAGAATCCCTTTTTTGACCGCCATGAATACTGGACCCAGGAACATTGGGACGAAACCTTTGCCAAGGAATTTCCGCCCTATACCCGGGGATTTATCGGGGCCGTAGAATAATAATAACCCTAACCCCCTTTCGGAGGTAAGCCGTGGCAGCAAAAACACACCTGAACCAGGCCATTATTTCCCATTTTCTGGAACTTAAGGCCGACGCCCACCCAGACAAGGAAATCCTGGTCTTTGAAAACAGCAGTATCCCCCATACACCCGACGAGGTCCTCACCTATGGTCGGATTTATGAAGATTCCAATAAAATTGCCCGGGCCTTTTTGGATGCCGGCCTTGAAAAAGGAGATGCCTACGGGGTCTTCATGCGAAACCACGCCGAATTTGTCCTCTCCATGCTGGCGGGACCCGTCATCGGCACCATCATGGTGCCCATTGATCCCCGGAGCCGGGGGGAGAGGCTCAAATTTTTATTAACCAACTCCAATGCAAAAGCCGTGGTGGTTTCCTTGGAGTTTTTACCCGCCCTGGAAGCGGTCCTGGCCGATCTTCCGGCCATTAAAACCGTATGGGTGGTACAAAAGCCGGGTCAGACAACCGATTCTCCGGTGAACCATCCCCATTTAAATGAAATATTGGAAAAAGATTCCTGGGAGCAAGTGGCCCAGCAGAACATGGATGTACGCCATCCCATGCAGATCATCTACACCTCTGGCACAACAGGAGATCCCAAAGGGGTGATGATCCGAAACAACCGGTTCGGCATGTTCACCATTGTCACCCGGCTGGTCTGGAAATACAAACCCAGCGACATCCTCTATACAGGCCTTTCACTGACCCATGGCAATGCCCAGGCCGTGACCCTGTTTCCGGCCCTTGGTACCGGAGTAAAAGCGGTGATTTCCCCAAAATTCACCAAAAGCCGAATCTGGGATATCTGCCGAACCCAGGGCTGCACCAGTTTTTCCCTGTTGGGGGGCATGATGGCAGGCATTTTCAATGAACCCCCAAAGGACATTGATACCGCCAACCCGGTGAAAACCGTTATATCCGCCGGCACCCCCCATGCCATTTGGCAGGATTTTGAAAACCGGTATGACACAAAAATCCTGGAATGGTATGGGGCCGTGGAAGGGGGCTTTGCCTGCAAGCCGCCGGACAAGGGCCCCATTGGGTCCTTCGGCAAACCCCTGCCGGGCCTCATGGAATTTCGTGTGGTGAATGAAAATGATGAACCAGTTCCCCCCAATACCCCAGGAGAGCTCATCGTCAAAATGAACAAGGGGGATACCACGGTGGATTATCTGGGAAACAAGGAAGCTTCCGATGCCAAGACCCGGGGCGGATGGCTTCGCACCGGGGACATGGTCACCCGGGATGAACAGGGGTGGTATTTTTTCCAACACCGGAAAGGCTCTGAGTTAAGGCGGGCAGGCGATTTTATCCAGCCCGACCACATCGAACGGGTGATGGGAGAACATAAAGATGTCAGCGAGGTATGTGTTTACGGAATACCAGCCGCTTCCGGTGCCCCGGGAGAAAGTGATCTGGTGGCAGCCCTTGCCCCCTTTGAGGGCAGAACCATCGATCCTGGCAAAATTTTTGAAAAATGCAGACAGGACCTGGAACCCAATTTTGTTCCTTCCTTCCTGCAAATCAAAGAAACGATTCCCAAGACCATTTCGGAAAAAGCCCTGGACCGGATACTAAAGAATGAATTTTCCCCGGATTCAGACAATGTGTTTTGCGTGACCGACTATTAAAGGAGCCTTCCATGAAAGGATATACCGACTTAAACATCGAGCTGACAAAAGAACAGATCACCATCAAGGAAGAAACACGCCGGTTTGCCAAGGAAGTCCTGCGCCCGGCCAGCCTGGAACTGGACAAAATCGCCGACCCGGAAGCCATGATAAACCACCCGCTTTTTATGGATACCATGAAAAAAGGATATGAGCTGGGATATCACACGGTATTTTTGCCCGACACCTGGGGGGGGCTTGCCTCAGACCCGTTGGAAACCCATATTATTTTTGAAGAACTTGCCTGGGGATCTGTGGATTTTGCCGTGGGCATCGGTGTCTCCTGCTTTCCCGCTTTTTTTGCCTCCATGGTCCCAAGCGACCGGCTCATTGACGAAATTATCACCCCCTTTTGTCAAAACACGGACGCCTCCATCATCGGCTGCTGGGGCATCACAGAACCGGATCACGGCACAGACACCCTGACCCCCTTTACCCCGGAATTTAAAAACCCAAAAATCAAAGGCCAGACCACGGCCACCCTTGACGGAGATGAATGGGTGATCCGGGGCCAGAAAGCGGCCTGGGTCTCCAACGGCACCATTGCCACCCATTGTCTTCTCTATCCCACCATTGACGAATCCATGGGCATGTCCGGGGGCGGCATCTGCATTGTGCCTTTGAACCTGCCCGGGGTCAAGAAGGGCAAACCCCTGGACAAACTGGGCCAACGGGCCCTGAACCAGGGGGAAATTTTCTTTGACAATGTCCGCATCCCCAAAGAATATATGCTGGTGGAGCCCGACGCCTATGAAGCCATGCTGGACATTACCCTTTCCACGGCCAATGCCGCCATCGGCACCATGTTTGTGGGGGTGGCAAGAGCCGCCTATGAAGAAGCCCTGGCCTATACCAAGCAGCGGATCCAGGGAGGCAAACCTCTGTTTGAACACCAGATGATCAAGCACAAGCTGTTTAACATGTTCATGAAGATAGAAGCCGCCAGGTCCCTGTCCCGGGCGGCCATGATCTACAATTACAACAACACCCCGCCAAAAATAGAATATTCCATTGCCGCCAAGGTGTTCTGCACGGACGTGGCCTTTGAGGTAGCCCACCAGGCGGTCCAGCTGTTCGGGGGCAACGGGGTGAGCCGGGAGTACCCGGTTGAAAAATTTTTCCGGGACGCCAGGGCTGGCCAAATCGAGGACGGGGCCAATGACAGCCTCATGATCACCGCGGCCCACCATCTTTAATCAGCTTTTTTTACAAGGAAACCCTATGAACGAGGAGACCCTATGAACAAGGTTTATATTATCGGGCTTGGCATGATCCGGTTCAATAAATACCCGAACCGGGACGTACAGGATATGGCCCATGAAGTCACACGGCTGGCGCTTGCAGATGCAGGGATTGACAAAAAAGAGTTGAACGCCGCCTTTTTTGCCAACACCTTCTGGGGCATGTTTTCCAACCAGCATTCCATCCGGGGTCAGGTGGCCCTGCGGTCCATGGGTATTGAAGCCATTCCCATCACCAATGTGGAAAACGCCTGCGCCGGGGCCAGCACCGCCCTGCACATGGCCTATTCCCAAATCCGGGCAGGCATGCACGAGGTGGTCCTGGCCCTGGGCGCAGAGAAAATTTCCAACCCCAACAAAGCTCTGTCTCTGGGCGCCTATGCCACCTGTATGGATGTGGGCAATTTTGAAGCCCATCTGCAGATGCTTGAAAAGGTTAACAAACAATTCACCGTCAAGATTCCCGATGACCAAACCCCGGCAGGAGAAGGCCGCTCTGTTTTCATGGACGCCTATGCCATGGGAGCTCGATGGCACATGAGCAAATACGGGTCCACCCAGGAGCAGTTGGCAGCCATCTGCGCCAAAAACCATTGGCACGGGTCCCTCAACCCATTGTCCCAGTACCAGCAAGACATGAGTGTGGCCCAGGTTCTGGCAGACAAACCCGTGGCCTATCCTTTGACCCGGGCCATGTGCTCTCCCGTGGGGGATGGGGCAGCCGCCACCATTGTCTGCTCGGAAGCCTTCTTAAAAAAACTGACCCATGCCCGGCCTATTAGAATCCGTGCCTCGGTTCTGGGCACCGGCACCGACCGGGATCTGGACGGGGTGGACATTGGGGAGCGCCTGGTCGAACAGGCCTATGCCCAGGCAGGCGTTGGCCCCAAGGATATCAGCCTGGCCGAACTCCACGATGCCACCGCCTATGGGGAGCTGCACCAGACCGAAGCCATGGGATTCTGTCCCCCGGGTGAAGGGGGCATCCATACCCTGGAAGGTCATACCAAGCTTGGGGGCAAACAGCCGGTGAACACCAGCGGTGGGCTGGAATGCCGCGGTCATCCCATCGGTGCCTCGGGCCTTGCCCAGATCTATGAGATCGGGCTCCAGCTTCGGGGGGATGCCGGTAACCGCCAGGTAAGCGGCGCCAGACTCGGCCTTGCGGAAAACGGCGGGGGCAACATCGGCGTGGAAGAGGCGGCCATGTGTATCCACATCCTGGAAAAAATGTAAAACCAACCGACCATATTGATATTGTCCGGTGTCAAGACACCGGCACCGGACACACGGGGGACGAATGAAAAATGTATTTATCACAGGGGTTTCCGGCTATATCGGGACCAAGATTGTCCAGGCATTATCCAATCATGAATCGGTTAAGCGCATCGTCGGCATTGATATAAGACAGCCTTCCATTATACCCCGCACCCTCACCTTTATCCGACAGGATGTCAGGGACTCGGTCCTTGATATCTTAAAAACCCATGAGATCGACACCGTCATCCATGCCGCCTATGTATTGCCCCCGGGACATGACACCAAAAACATCGAGGAGATCAATGTGGCCGGGACCCAGAATATTTTTTCCTGCGCCAGGAAGGCAGGGGTCTCCCAAATCCTTTACACAAGTTCCACCACCGCCTACGGGTTTCACCCGGACAATGAAAACCCCCTGACCGAAGACAGCCCCCTGCGGGGGAATGCTGATTTTACTTACAGCAAAAACAAAAGGGAGATTGAGGCGCTGTTGGCCACCTTTGTCCAGAAGAACAAAGACATCTGCGTCACCATTTTAAGGCCCTGCTATGTGACCGGGCCCGGCCTTGACAACCCCTTGTCCACCCATCTGAAAAAACCATGGGTGCTGCTCCCCAAAAAGACAAGCCCCTTCCAGTTCGTCCATGAAGATGATCTGGTGCGGGTCATGGTACTAAGCCTTGAAAACAGGCTTTCCGGCATCTTCAATGTGGCGGGACAAGGAACCATCTCCTTTGCCAAAATGGTGAGAATTCTGGGGAATACCCCCCTGTTTCTTCCGGATTTTCTGGTCCGGCTGCTCAACGGCCTATGCTGGCACCTACGCTTAAAAGCGTTGACCGAATTTCCCAACTCAGGGCTCAACCTCATGCGCCACAGCTGGGTGGCAAGCTCTGAAAAATTAATCCAGCATACCCATTTTAAATTTGACTATGATTCAACCGCTGCATTCAAGGATTTTGCAACCGCTGTTTCTACCCGTAAAAAAGCCGGTTAACAATAAAGATTGCCTGGAAACCAACGACGATACTTCTTTCACCCTTCAACCACAGGGACAAAAAATGAAATTATCCATACTGATCACCGGTGCTGCCAGCGGTATCGGCAAAGAGACCGCCCTTTATTTTGCAAAAAACAATTGGTTTGTCGGACTATTTGACCTCAATAAAGAGGGGGTAACATCCTTGGCTGAACAAATCGGCCCGGACAATTGCTGTTCCGGGCAAATGGATGTCACCAATCCTGATTCGGTGCGGGCAGGGGTGTCGCTCTTTGCCAAAGAAACCGGCGGGCAGTTGGACCTTTTGTTCAACTGCGCCGGGGTTCTGTTCATGGGCCTCCATGAAAATATTGGTCTTGAAAACCAGAAGAAAACCGTGGACATCAACCTCATGGGCACCTTGAACCTGATCCATGCCTGTCTGCCCCTGTTAAAGGCCACAAAAAAAGCTGCTATCATCAACATGTCCTCGGCATCGGCTGTATACGGCACCCCGGAGCTTGCGGTCTATTCCGCCACCAAGCATGCCATCCGGGGACTCAGCGAAGCCTTGAACATCGAATTTGAGCCAATGGACATCCATGTGAGCGATATCATGGTCTCGTTTGTGGCCACCCCCATGGTACTTGAAGCGGATCACAGGGCCACCAGCCTCACCCGGCTGAAAGCCGGAATCACGCCCCAAATAGTGGCCCAATCTGTGTTCAAGGCCTATTCCCACAGAAAAGTCCACTGCCAGGTGGGCGGGCTGCTCAAGTTGCTTATTTTTTCCACCCATCTGCTCCCCTTTGCCAAGCGGTTTTTAATCAAGGCCATTGGCTTTTCTAAAACCGCGACATAAAAACAGGACAACCGTTTCCCAGGTAATGGTTGCCGAGAAATTTCAGACTTTCTGATGTGCATATTGTATATTTTTTTTCCATGGGACGCTGATGAACGCAGATTAATGATCCTGAAAATCTGCGCTGATCTATGTCCCTTTTGGGATGTATTTATTTATCCGTGTTCCTAGGATAAATCGTACTAACGAATTGTTTGTGTCATAAAAAATAATTTTTTAACCTCAAAATTTTGTGTCAGCTTATATTCAGAAACCCCAGGGATTCTAAATATAGTCCACTCCTTTTAATCCCACCTTTGAGAAGGACATAAATAGATAAGACATAGTCCACACTGCACCAGCACGGTTTTCGCTCATTTTTTGGAAAAGCTTAAAAGCACCTTAACAATGTAATAAGATTCCTATTGAAATTTTTCAGCCTGGAATATTATTGTCCAATTAAGTTTACTCGGATTATCTTGAAATCAAAATATCCAGTATTGGACGTCTCAAATTTTTAGCTATATATATTAGGTACCGTCTGTTCCCTCAAAGGTAACAGTGGTACCTGAACGAGATACTGTAAGGATGCTTGAATAAGTTTCAATTGTTATAGTGTTGTTTCCTGGCATATTTATCAGGGTTACACCCACGCCAGCCCAATTTTTTATCAATCTGTTCAATGATGGAATCGTAAATTGCCCCTCTCAGTGAATAGTCTCAATTTTGATGAGTATCTTTCAGCGTCATTTGGAGTATAGGCTGAAACTCAAACCCTGAGCATCCTATGAAATTAGTAATTGGGTAGAATCAATAATAGAGGCCATTAACGGTATTATAAATTCGGAATTCCGAAAAGGCTCCTTTAAAACTATAGGAGCAATTCGTAAAATAAGCACTAGCACAGCCATGGTGAGCATTTTCGACGTTCTCTGCACTGAACTCATAGATATATTCAACCATGAAGCCATTGGCAATTTTTTCAGCCTCAGCCGCTGACAAATCAAGGACAGCGTAGTGTTTCGTCTCAGAGGTACGGCCTTCAATCCAAACGGGATAGCCTTCTACAAACTCCACATAATGGCCAGCAATATAATGAGAATTGGTTACAATGTCAGGGATCACTTCGGTGTTTGTTACTTCAAACCGAGCACACCCAGTGTATAATACAATGTTAGAAGACTCGTTGGTGCAATTTGAATAATACTTGGTGGGACAGTTCACATAGAGTTTCTGTGTTTCAGCGTCGTATCGGGTGAGCATTTCGTGTGTTGAATAGTATCCATTCAGCGAGGCAGCATAGTTAATTATCCGTTGCTGATATTCAGCTTCGGTTTCGTAATCATCTTTGTAGTTTATAGCGCATATTTTAGAGGCCAGGCCGGTTAAATTATCCCCTACAGAAAGGTTTACTATTTTTTTATTATTATCCGCTGCGGATTGACCGCCCTTAACCAGGGTTGCTTTGATTCCATAGCTTTCACAAAGGGTGATAAACTCCTGTGCGGATGTAAACCCTTCAAGTATCGAAGTACGACTTGTTCCATCTAATATTTTGTTTATCCAGTGATTATATCCGCCTGTGTCGGGTTCTCTATTAAAAAATGCTTTGTAAAGGATGGTTACAAATTCAGAATCAGATGTATCTTGATTCTGAAATTCTTCACTGAAAACAAAAGATTTTGCGAGTTCATCACCAGCCTTGGCAGCATTGTTCAGACTATTTGTCCAATGTTCAAGCCCGCCAATGTCAGGCTCACGGCTAAGGCATTGTTGATAAAAACGAGTTACAAAAGCAGTCACATCTGAATTTGAAGCAAAAAGCTGTGTATTAAATGATGTTAATATAAGAAAAAAAAGGGTAACCATTGATAGTAAAATTCTATTGCCATATCTTTGTAAATACAATTTCCCATTTACCTCCGTTGCATTAAGATAGTTATCATTCTTTGCAGTGGCTTTCGGTCCCTGCCTCTCAACAGGTTTGACTTTGTCGTGAATATTAATTGCTTACGATTCCTTAGTAAATCAAATTTGTATTGTCAATCTGATAAAAAACGATTCAATTATATTGGGAAATTTCAAAATTAAAAAAATAAGAAATCCATTACCTTACATTGGAGATAAAAAATAGACCTCCTCTGAATTACAGTCTATACAATATCTTGTGGTTGGGAGAAATGATATCTCGCGTACCGAAAATCCTGATAATACATTAGTAACAGGATTTTTTGGGTTCACCGCAAACAACAGTGATTAATATGATATTTTACATTCAAGGTTTTTGACAAAAAAATTTTGACCCTTATAAAAATTAGAGGATTATTAAATCATGGTTGTTATAGATAAAATCCTAATATTCTATTTTATTCCAATCATATACTTAATCCTTATTGGATTCTATATACACAGAAAAACAAAGAACACTAAATACCCAGATGGGGTAGGAAAATTTTTTAATTCTTCCTTTCCTGCTCCCAAGGGTAAACTTTTATATTCAGAAATAAAAAAACAATATATTTCGGAATATAAAACTGATATGGTTGACACTTGTCAAGAGAAAATAATATCCCCTGCCTCTTTTTTTTTATCGGTCAAATCCAAGAAGGTCTTACTCTTTTTAAAATTTTACTGCCAGGGACGGTGTCATCAATTAACGACGGTTGATCACTCTGATATACGCGGGTTGGTTACCGCATGAATTGGCTTCGTCGTGGAGCTGCCCTTATCTGATGGCGGGAGTTTCAGTGATAAAGACCTATTCCCATAGTCTCAACTGGGGTTCTCCAACCGTGACAGCGCCCCTGCAATAAAATCAAAAATTATGTGGTTATTTTTCCGTTAATTTCCTCTTGCCCCAATGTGATTTAATGCTAATAAAAAGTATCCGATAAAACGGAGGCAGGCTCTGCTGGGGAGCAACCTGCCAAGGGATAATCGGATGCAGGTGGCATTAAAT
>JAFLJW010000387.1 GCA_022712815.1 Pseudodesulfovibrio sp.
CTGGAGCAAAGGATTTCAGGATTTTGTTCAAACATATTCTTCCCAATGCCATGCCCCCCATCCTGGTGCTCATGGCCGTGGACATGGCGGTTGTGATCATGCTGGAAGCCACCCTAAGTTTTCTGGGGGTGGGCACCCCCATTACCGAACCCTCCCTGGGGATGATGATCGCCATTGGGAAAAATTATGTGTATGCCGGCATGTGGTGGATGGTTGTCTTTCCCGGTGCAACCCTGATCCTGCTGGTGGTGGCCATTAACCTTTTTTCCGATTGGTTCAGGGATGAAATGAATCCCAAGCTGGCCCGCCAAAGTTGATTGAAAAAGTTGATTGAAAAAATTTATGACCTAGGATTTCATTATGTTTAAAGATACAGATCTTTTTTTAAAAGATTTTCAAACCATTGTAAATATAGATTCAAGCTCGGACCATTTGCCGGGAATCGAAACCGTGGCCCGGTTTTTCCAGAAACGGTTTTCAGCCATTGGTCTTGTGGCCGATGTTCTTTTCCAGGGGGATGCAAAAGCTCCTTGCCTCCAGGCGGTCTCCGGTCATGGCCGAGGAACAACCGGAAATAAAAATTGTGGCAACAATACCAAGGAAAATACCAAGAAAGATGGCAAGGAAGATGGCAAGGAAGATGAGGCCGTCTATGATCTCATGTTTCTGGGACATATGGACACGGTATTTCCCTTTGGAGAGGTTGAGAAACGCCAATTTTCCATCCAGGGGGACAAGGCCTTTGGTCCGGGTGTCTGTGACATGAAAGGGGGGCTTCTTGTGGCGCTCCATGCGCTGGAAACCCTTGAAAAAGAAGGCGCTCTTAAGAAAATATCCATCTGCGTCGCCTTTAACGGGGATGAGGAAACCGGCTCCATAGCCTCAAAAGAGTGGATCAGGTCCACAGCGAAAAAAAGCCGCAATGTGTTTGTGTTTGAACCCTGCCGGCCCGGTTACAAAATGGTGTCCCAGAGAAAGGGAGGGGGCTGGTTTCATGTAACCGCCACGGGCAAAGAGGCCCACGCAGGTGCTGATCCGGACAAGGGGGTTAATGCTGTGGTGGAACTGGCAAATCAGATTGTTGCCATTGACAAACTCAATGATCCGGATAGTGGAACCTCGGCCCAGGTCACGGTTGTCAACGGCGGAGACAAGGTTAACATTATTCCCAATCAGGCTGTGGCAGCCGTTGATGTCCGTATTGCACAATTGGGTGAGAAAGAAAAGGTTGAAAGATTTTTCAACACCCTTTGTGACAACACGGTATTGCCCGGGGCTAAAGTTTCGGTTCAGGGCAAGATTGACAGGCCCCCCATGGAAACCACCCAAAAAAGTCTGGCGCTTCTGGATTTGATCATCAATGAAGGTAAAAAAATGGGGGTTAATGTGACCTCTATTGCCACGGGCGGATGTTCAGACGGAAACTTTACCGCTGCCCTTGGAACCCCCACCATCGACGGAATGGGGATTGTGGGGGCAAACTCCCACAGACAGGATGAGTATGTGGAATTGTCCAGCATCCCGGTCATGGTCAATCTTATTGCCAATGTGTGTAAAGCCCTGATTGCAGACGGATCATGATATTAATTTGTGGGGGGAATGTATTTGGGCCCAGGGATCTTGGGAAATCCGACGTTCTGATCGGGGGCAACCGGATTCTGGCCATTGAGAAAAACATCAACCCCAAAATGCTGCCCGGGGATGTCCGAACCATTGATGCCCTGGGCACCTTTGTTGTTCCCGGCTTTATTGACGGGCACCAGCATTTTACCGGGGGAGGCGGCGAGGGCGGATTCCAGACCAAAGCACCTGAAATGCAGCTTTCTACAAATATTGTCAACGGTGTCACCACCGCCGTGGGTCTGTTGGGAACAGATTCCCTAACAAGGTCCGTTGAAAATCTCTATGCCAAGACCCAGGCCTTTAACGCAGAAGGAATGACAGCCTTTATGCTCACAGGGTCCTATTGGCTTCCGTCCCCCACCATCTGCGGTTCCCTGGGAAGGGATATGGTTTATCTTTCCCCTGTCATCGGGGTCAAGCTTGCCATGGCCGACCAGAGGGGGCCTGTTTTTGATGAAAAACAATTGGCTACCCTGGCTTCGGAAATGCGCATGGCTGCCATGATTTCCAATAAGCCCGGGATCATAACCGTCCATATGGGGATGGAGTCTGACAGCATGGATCTGCTGTTCGGGGCGGTGGATAAATATGCCATTCGGCCGAATATTTTTATCCCGACCCATGTTAACCGGAAAAATACCAAACTCAGGGATCAGTCCCTGGAATTGGCAGCAAGGGGGGCTGTGATTGATGCCACCTGTGCCAACGCATTGCCGGGTAAAAATGCTCAGAATGTTTCGGCTGCTGATTTTGCCTGGTTAGCCCACAAGAACGATCTGTTTGATCAGGTCAGCTTCAGTTCCGATGCGGGGGGGTCTTTGCCCACATGGAATGAAGACCGAAGCAAAATTTTAGGCATGGGCATCGGAACCCCTGAATCCCTGCTCTTTGAACTGAAACAGCTGGTAAATGTAAAGGGTATGTCCCTTGCCA
>JAFLJW010000405.1 GCA_022712815.1 Pseudodesulfovibrio sp.
TCCCTACCCGACGCTCTTCCGATCGTTCTGGCCGCCGGAGGCAAAAAGTTATCAGCCTCGCGTCAAGAGGCGGAGGGGAGGGTAAAGATGAATGTGGAGCCTTTGCTGATTTCCGACTCGACCCAGATTCTTCCGCCGTAGTGTTCGATGATTTCCCGGCAGATAGTGAGTCCGAGGCCAGTCCCTTTGGGTTTATCTTCCATGGTATCGGATCGGGTCTGGTGAAATTTTTCAAATATTTGAGATTGATCTTCGGTATGGATACCGAGTCCGGTGTCTGAAATTTCCACACGCACCTGCCCGAAACGGGGGAAAGCCCTGACGGTAACGCCGCCTTTTTCGGTAAACTTAGCCGCATTATTAAGCAGGTTGATGAGCACTTGTTGCATGCGGTCCGGGTCTGCGATGACGATGGGCAATCCCGGGTCGATTTCCGTTACGAGAGCGACTGTGCTTTGAGCGAATATACCGGTGACGGACTGGACGGCCACATCGACGATTTCGGCCATATTGAGGCGTTCGTCGCGCCAGCCCATGCGGCCGGATTCGATCTTGTTGAGGTCGAGCACATCGTTGATGAGCCGGGTAAGGCGTTCGCCTTCATGGCTGATGATGGAGAGGTTCTCCTGAATGCGTTCGCCCTTTTTAAGCAAAAGCGGTTCTTTTTTGGCAAGGGGCAGGAAATTTTTGGCAAACTCCTTGTGCAGGAGTTTGGAAAAGCCGAGGATGGAGGTCAGCGGTGTGCGCAGTTCGTGTGAGACTGAGGAGAGAAAGGCGGACTTCATCTCATCGAGTTCACGCAGGCGTTGGTTGGCATCTTCGAGTTCGCGAGCCTTGTTGACGAGGTCCTCGGTTCGTTCGCGGACAAGTTGCTCCAGATGACGGTTAAGGTCAGCCAGATCCTGTTCGGCTTTTTTGCGGTCAGTGATATCTTCAAGGATGCCTTCGATGAAGACGATTTCCCCTGAATCCTCGTAAATGGCTCTGGCATTGAGAGAGCCCCAAATGGTCTTGCCGTCGCGGCGGTAGTACTCTGCTTCAAAGCGTTTGACTTCGCCTTGTTCACGGACTTGATCGTAGAAATCCTGCATTCTGTCGGGGTTGACCATTGTTCGGGAGCCGAGACTGCGGACATTGGAGAGAAATTCGTCAAGGGAATCATAGCCGAATATACGGGCCATGGCCGGGTTGGACCGGCGCAGCACACCGTCCGGGGTGGCCTGAAAAATTCCTTCGATGGCATTTTCAAAAATGCCTCGATATTTTTCCTCTGCTTCCTGCAAGGTCATGTTCATGGCCTGGAGTTTATTCTCACGGCCTTCGATCTCGGCGGACATACGCCGGAATCTCTTGGCTATTTCCAGCAATTCCACATGGTGAACCTCGCCAAATTCGTAAGAAAAATTACCTTTGGCGACCCGGGCGATACCGCGCTGGAGAACCTGAAGCGGTTTATTGAGGAAGACGCGCAGGAGCAGACCGGTGATAGCGAGAATGACGGCAATGGCTACGGTGATGATCGCGCTGGAGACGAGCATTTGCTCGTGGAGTCGTTTTTTATCTCTGGCCAAGGTGAAGTCAATCTCGGCCCGGCCAATGGTACGACCTTCAAAAACGATGCTTCGGACTTCGGTGAAATCAGCTTGTGTGCCGGAAAATTTTTCGTGAGCAAACACGACCTCGTTGCGGGAGCCGTATATGCGAATACCCTGGACCATGTCGTCATGGGTATAGACCGAGCCTATGAGCCGGGCATTATCGTAGTCGAGGTTCCAGAGGGGTACGGCCAGGATCTCGGCCACACTGGTGATGGTATCTTCACCCTTTTCCTTGGCTGATGCCCTCATTTCATCAGATTGCTGCCAATAAATATAGCCCCCCATGGACGTGGCAACGAGCATGACTATGAGAGCGAGACTGGCCGTCAGGTCAAAGGATATGGACCTGTTGGAGAAAAACGATATCTTTTTTTTGAGCTTGCCTGCGTTCATATGTTGATCCGAAAAAAGTCGGGAATGATCAGGGCGGTATTCATTAACCCTTTAATAATTGAAATATCTACACTACTTCGAATATAGTGTCACCCACGTTATAGTGAATATTTTTCCAGAAGCATATGAACCGTGCCGTTAGCCAGAATCCGAGTCATGGCAGCGACCACTTTTTCAATGATGTCGGGAGAGGTTTTGTTGGAAATGAAAACACAGCCTTGGGCTGTGGAGAGAACTAATGGGTCACCAAAGGCCCGCTTTGGATAGTTGTCTGTTTTGACAGTGAAGTAGAGTCCGAGTTTCGGGCCAATGACCGCTTCGACCCTTCCGGCCAGAAGCATCTTGAGACTCTGGGAATAACTGGCTGTGGGGTACAGGATAATACCACTTTTCTTGCTGATCCGTTCATCGTATCTGGCTCCACGAACTGACGCTACAATCTTGCCGCGAGCATCCTTCAATGATCGATACAGACTGCCTGCTCGTCCAAAGAGCACCGTCTCCATGGGCAGAATTATACCGAGGTTCTTGGCAACGGCATCAATTGTTGGATTGGGAAACATGATGACCATGTCCGCCCTGCCGGCAGCAATATCATCCACAGCGCGAATCAGGGGGATGATGCGGTTGTCGGGTTCAAACCCAGCTTCAACGGCCAGCAGATTGCTTAACTCGTAGTTGAGTCCTGTATCAGTTCCCTTTTCAACATATCCATATGGGGGGAGAGAAAGCGTGACGATTCGTAGCGTCTCGCCCACGGCAACAGAGGCGGTCAGCAGCACAATGCAGACAATGATGAATTGAATTGAACCCTTGGTCATCGGCATCTTCCAATTGTCACAAATTACATAACAATTAACCGTATGAGATTTTCCCAAGTTTGACAATAGGCTTCGTGAAAGATTGCCGTTTGTGCAGAAATACGAAATGCTTTTGGAATAAAAAGAAAGACTCTCTTTGCCTCTTGTAAATATGGGGTAGAAGACTGGGTGTTATTGCAATATTTTTGATGCCAGGATTTTTCCGAGTGCTTCATATCCGGCCCAGTTGAAGTGACCCCAATCTTTTGGACCATGAAGATACTGCGCGCCTAGCGCGGACAGTCGAACCCGGAATCGTGCAGATACCTGAACGCGTTAATGGTGTAGATAGCGGCTCCGTCATAATAGCCTGCCCCACGTGGGAAAGGACGTCTTGCCCGGTCAGGTCCTGAAGAACGTGGACAACGTGATAGCGGGAATTGAGGTTGTAGCGATTGTCGGCAAGCCAGTCTCCCTGACCGATCCCGTAGAAATTACCCCCAATGGCTATACACGGTGAAGTAGGATTCTTGCCCTGTTTTGAGGTCTGCCCCACGGTTCGCAGTTTCCTGCACTCGTTATTGATACAGGGCCATGGGAAAATGAGGCAAGACTAAAGCGGAACAACATCTCAACCAATCCGTAGGTGACAAAGCCACTTGCGAGAATGAGATAGGGTCAAATGAAAAGGTTATTGCAATGCTCGCTCAACAAAAGGCTCAAGAATTTCTGCCGCAACTTCGTTTCCAAAGGAGTTCCAGTGGTTGTCGCAGACAAAAAAAATGTCTTTTGCATTTATTCCTTTATCGGCCATTTCTTTAAGCAAATCTACATAGGTAAAATCAAGATCGTTTGCCAATTCCTGTAGATCTCGAACAAGAGCGGGTTGCGTCCCATCGTAATGAACAAAATCGGTATGTGTCGGAATTGTGAATATGATGATTTTTTTGCCTGTGGCCTCTTGGACGATCTGTTCGATGGCGTACTTCATGGTACGCCATTCGAGTGGAGTATATTCATGGTATCTTGAGGGAAAGGCCGAGGGGGCGTCATCGTGCTCTGCAAGCCATCTGGACTTGAGCTTGAAATCTCTGATCCTGTATGAACCAAGATAGCGCATGACTCGATAAAAACTACTCCATTCCCTCAAAGTAAAATCAAAACTCCTTAACAAAGGCTTGGGGTGGTTCCGCTCCGGAAGGGTGTCGTTTAGATATACAAGCTTAAGGTCGGGATATATGCCGGTAAGATAAGGGCGGTATGCGTCATCTCCGGTTCTTATCGCATATTCGTAGTCATTGTCCTTGAAATCATTGTGGGGGAGTATTCCGAGCATTACCACATCGTGGTCAAATTTGGATACCATATGTTTGTATTGTTGCCATTCTTGAATCGTGCCAAAACTTCCCGATGTCCCAAAATTGAGTACCTCATGCCCAAGAGAACGTTCCAGGCGATCGGATAGGCGATCTTCCGGTTCGTTTCCCCATCCTTCTATGAAGGAGTCCCCCATAAGGATCACTCGAGGAGACTTTCCGATTAAGTCTCGCTCCTTGTCGCGCATTCCCTTGCTGTTGGCATGGTACTGGACGACAAAGCATGATTTATTGTGAAGATAATTTGAGTTTGGTTCATGCCAAACACCAAAATTCTTATCGATATACACCCAAAATTTGCTGCTGGCATTGACGAAGCTGTAGGTTGGCAATGGTATATTCGGGTTGATGAAACGTATATAAAGCCACGATGCTATTTCTAAAAAACAAGCAAATATCAGGATGAATATGGTGGTATTCTTCAACATGCGCAGAGCTTTTTTCATGGCTTCCTTTTGGTTAACATACCAAATTTTAGTCTAGATCAAACTGGTCGCGCCAGTCGCCTTCCTCGTTCCAGTCAGGCTGCTCGGTCTTGGTGAACAGGATGTCGCCGATCACGAGATAATCCATTTCGGTGCGCATGAAACAGGCGTATGCGTCTCTGGGCGTGCAGACGATTGGCTCACCCCGGACATTGAAGCTGGTGTTGATTACCAGACCGCAACCCTGTTCACGGTTGAAGGCATCGATGAGCCCCCAATACCGGGGGTTGGTGCCCTTGTTCACGGACTGGATACGGGCCGAATAATCAACATGGGTGACAGCCGGAATAGTGGACCGCTGCACATACAGCCGGTCATACATTTCCATGTTGTCATATCCATCAGGCAGAGGATTGCACTGTTTTTCGGCCACCGGGGCCACGAGGAGCATATACGGTGATGGCCTGTCCAGATCAAACCATGTGGCGATTTCCTCTTCCATGACCGATGGGGCGAAAGGCCTGAACCCCTCGCGGTACTTGATCTTGAGGTTGAGCTTCTTCTGCATCTCCGGGTGGCGCGGGTCGCCCAAGATGGAGCGTCCGCCAAGGGCACGCGGGCCGTATTCCATGCGGCCCTGAAACCAGCCAATGGCGTTGCCGTGGGT
>JAFLJW010000342.1 GCA_022712815.1 Pseudodesulfovibrio sp.
TCCGTCACGGCCAACGGCATAGAGCAGCGGGAAATCGAGCTGATCCTCGGTGGCGTCCAGATCAATGAACAGGTCGTATACTTCGTCCAGAACTTCTTCGGGACGCGCGTCCTGCCGGTCCACCTTGTTGATGACAACCATGATGGACAACCCTTGCTCAAGGGCTTTCTTCAGCACGAAGCGGGTCTGGGGCAACGGTCCCTCAGAGGCATCGACAAGCAGGATGGCTCCGTCCGCCATGGATAGGGAGCGTTCCACCTCACCTCCGAAATCGGCGTGACCGGGGGTGTCGATGATGTTGATCTTCGCGTCCTTCCAGGTGACCGAGCAGTTCTTGGCGGAAATGGTAATACCGCGTTCGCGTTCAAGGTCCTGGGAATCCATGATGCGATCGTCCACGGCCTGACCTTCGCGGAAAAGGCCGGACTGTTTGAACATGGCGTCCACCAGGGTGGTTTTGCCATGATCGACATGGGCGATGATGGCTATATTGCGAATTTTGTTGTTTGCGGCTTTGGTACTCATTGTCTCTCCGATAATATGTAATGGGCGCAGGTGCGCAGGCAAGCGGATAACCGAATCTTTGTCTGCTGGCAAGCGTTAGCTGTCAAAAGCTTAGTAAAGGCGCTTGACAGAATAGTTAGGCATACTTACGATTAGCCATGAACAGCATGAAAGAACCTTTCGAACAGATGCAGGTGGCGTTGATGGATTTTGTCGATGCGGTCAATGACAGCCATGCCGGAGGCATTGATTTTGGAACCGAACACCGTCTGTATCCAGCTGAAATTCATACTGTTGTTGCGATCGGTGACAATGAAGGAATAGGTGTCACCCAGCTTGCCAAACAGTTGGACGTGTCCAAGCCTACTATTTCCGAACGCACCCGGAGACTTGCCGCCAAAGGATTTATCAGAAAGGAAAAAGAATCCACCAATGCCAAATCCGTACTCTTGTGGCTGACCGCTGACGGAAGGACGGCATATGCCCGTCATGCAGCGCATCATCAATATATGTATGATGTTTTTTGCAATCATTTTGGAAACAAGACCCCATTAAAAATTGAGCTTTTCACCAAAGCATTTACGCAGGCTGTGCAGTTTGTGCAAAAGTGCAATGAACAAAAATTATAATTTTTTTGTCTAAATTGTTATACATGCTAACAATAAGCCCGTCCGTGTGCGAACCCAATTCCTGACGTATCGGGGCAAGAGCTTGGAATGATTTATTTATTGAAAACGATATGTTTTATCAAGACTGTTAAACTAGGAGTTTGAAATGAAACTGGCCATAGTATTTTTTTCTGCCACACAGAACACCCGGACAATGGCGAAAACCCTCAAGAAAGAATTTGAAACACTGGGTGCATCCGTGGATATGCATGACATCACCACTCTTGCCGATCGGCAAAAGGAAATCAGCTTTACTGCTTATGATGCTGTTGTGTTCGGATTTCCCGTGCACTCATTGCGTGCGCCGAAAATTGCTCGTGAATGGCTTCAGACCATTGACGGAGAAGGGAAAAAATGTGCCATGTTTTTTACATATGGCGGTTTCATAGTGCATCCGGCTCATTATTCCACTCGGGAAATATTGAATGCACAACACTTCAAAGTCGTTTCATCGGCTGAGTATCCAGGTGCTCACACTTTTAATCTCGGAGGCTGGAAAGCCTTTGCCGATCGTCCTGATAATCAGGATTTCGAACTCGCCCGGCAATACGCGGTTGCGACGTACAAGCGTTTTTCTGGCGAGGATGAAGGAATACTCGGAGAATTGGACAAAAGCACCTTCAGCGAAGAGGAATTGGATCAGTTTGAAGCATTTCGATTCAAAATCATAACCCAGCTTCCCAGCAGGAACGGCGCAGAATGCAGCATGTGCAAAATTTGTGAAGAGGTCTGCCCGTCAGGTGCCATGGACTTTGAAACAGGACAGGCAGATGCGGAAAAATGCATAGCCTGTCTGGGCTGCGTGGCAGCGTGCCCGGATCAAGTGTTGACAATCAATAGCACAACAGAGTCCTGGAAGATGAAACTTTCCAAGGGAAAACTCAGCGAAACCGAGCTGAACAAACAAGTTGGAGCGATCTACTTGTAATTTATGGAATAGTCATGAATAAGCAGAGCTATCTGTTTCCAGTTGGAGAGTTCAAATGCTTATCCATTTCTGATGGCAAGCATGCCTACCCGGACCCTGCGGGGCTTCTCTTTCCTGATGCTCCGAAAGACCTGCTCCGCCAGGAATTGTCCGGACACGGCGTTGCGTTGGAAAACTGGTCGTCATGGACCAGCGATTACACGTGCCTGTTGGTGGATACAGGAACACACCGCGTGCTTATGGACACTGGCGCCGGAGGCTCTTTGCCTGAATCAGGCCAATTGACGAAAAATATGCAGGCGGCTGGAATCGAGCAGAACGATATTGATATCGTTCTGCTTTCCCATGCCCACCCGGACCATATCGGCGCAACGGCTTTTCCCAATGCGCGAATCATCATGAACCGCGAGGAGTGGCGATTCTGGCATAGCGAACCGAAGCTTCCCCGCTTGCCACACTCTTTGCGTGAAACGCTTCTCCGAATGATAACCCCGTTACTTTCCTCGTTGACCGACCGAATCGAACTGATTGACGGCGACACGGAGATTGTTCCCGGAGTAAAAATGTTCAGTGCTCCCGGGCATACTCCGGGGCACATGGCGACATCCATCACCTCCGGAGGCCATGAACTCTTGTACATCGGGGATGCTATTTTGCATCCTCTCCATCTGAAAAATCCGCATTGGAGTGCCCTTGTAGACATTCTTCCGGATAAAGCCGTGG
>JAFLJW010000360.1 GCA_022712815.1 Pseudodesulfovibrio sp.
CCAAACAAAGACCAATCCCAATTTGTCTGGCACAACAGACAAACCATTTTCCGAACCCTGCCAAATAAACCTCTCCGGCACTCTAAAATGCTTTCGCAATCCTGCTCTTTTGGCAGATATGTGTTGACCACACCCCAGGCATCGCCTATCGTCGATTAACGATTAAACAAGGTACACATGAAAAAATCACAATCACTTCACCACACGGCAAACAAACTTGATGATACCGGGCTTGCCGATATCTGCAAGGCCCTCGGCCATCCGGCCCGCATCCAGATTCTCCGCCATCTTCAGGAGGAAGACCGCTGCATCTGTGGCCGGATAGTCGAGATCATGCCTTTGGCCCAGTCCACAGTAAGCCAGCATCTCAAGATTCTCAAGCAGGCGGGACTGGTAAAAGGCGAAATCGAAGGCCCCAAGACCTGTTATTGCGTGAACAAAGAGATGCTGGCCCGGCTCGGGCTGGCAATGGACAACCTGATCGGCTCAAGCCTCGAAAGGAAAACAAAATGAACCAGACTGAAAAAGAGCCCCTGAAAGGAATTGAACTGGAACCCATCAGCCTGATGGCTCCGCCCCAAACCAGCACCCCTGACGACGACGCACCCTGTTGAGGCCCCAAGCCTGACCCCCGTGCAGGGGTCCACGAAAAACCAGGCTATACCATGGAGCCATACGTTAACGGTTTTGTCGAGACACCTGCCGGACTGGTTCCACGTGTCCGCACCACGTTGCTGGGAAGCGATATCCGCGAAACCATCGTCACCCGCATCGGCTTTGGCCGGTCCGATTTCAAGGTCATTCCGGGACTATATTGTGTCGGCAACCCAACGCCGCAATCTCCGGTTCTGGTCACAGCCAATTACAAACTCACCTTTGATGCCGTGCGCAAGGAACTCGGCGGGCTTAACGTCTGGATACTGGTAGCCGACACCCGTGGCATCAACGTCTGGTGTGCGGCTGGCAAGGACCTGTTCTCCACCGAAGAAATGATTATAAGTGTCCGCTCCGCCCGCCTTGACGAGATAATCTCCCACCGCGAGATAATCCTGCCCCAGCTTGGCGCACCGGGTGTGGCCGCGCACAAGGTCAGGAAAGGATGCGGTTTCAAGGTCATCTATGGCCCAATACGAGCCGAGGACCTGCCCCGGTTCTTCAAGAGAGGAAACAAGACCGACGAAGCCATGCGCATGGTTTCCTTTCCCATCAAGGACCGGGCCGTGCTCATTCCTGTTGAAATATTCCTGCTTAGCAAACTACTGGCAATAACCGCCCTGGCATCCTTTGTCCTGTCCGGTTTCGGTCCTGATTTCTTCTCGTTCAGCGCAGCCTGGACCAGAGGGCTCGGTGCTGTCTGCGCCACGATCTTCGGCATACTGTCGGGTTGCGCGGTCGTCCCGCTCGCCTTGAACAAACTTCCTTGGCGTGAATTCTGGCCCAAGGGAGCATTGACCGGCGCAGTGGCAGGCATCATCTGCGCCCTGCTTTTTTCCGGCACCCTCGGTTATCTGGAATCAACGGCTCTAGTGCTGTGGACCATTGCCGTATCATCATATCTGGCCATGAACTTCACCGGCTCGACACCGTACACCTCACCATCCGGCGTTGAATCCGAAATGCGCAGGGGAATTCCGATTCAGGCCGGAACCGCGCTGCTTGCAATCACGCTGTGGATGATCGCCCCGTTCACGGGATAAGGAGACAAAAATGGAAAACTTCAGATACATTGACGATATCGCCACCCTCTCGCTCGATAAAAAGGCCTGCATCGGGTGCGGGATGTGTGCCACTGTCTGCCCACACCAAATATTTGAGATACAGGAAAAAAAGGCGAATATCATGGATTTTGACGCATGCATGGAGTGCGGAGCCTGCGCGCAAAACTGCCCGACCGGTGCCATAAGCGTCACACCAGGCGTTGGCTGCGCGTCCTATATTATCGCAAACTGGCTTTACAGATTAACCAAAAAAAAGGTCAATTCGGTTTGCTGCTAGTCGTCCCCAGATTCTGATTCGGCAATGTAATAATCAAGTTCGGTTTCTGCATGAAGGCCGAAAAACATGGTGAAAAAAATCTTCTCGACTGCACTTGCCGACGCCTTGAATGACCTGCTCAGAAACAGGGATATCATCAAAAATGTCAAAGCCATGAACACGGAAAACCAAAAACTGATCACCACTCGATATTTTTAACAAACCACCACTTGAGCCACAATCGGGCGGTGTAGGAAAACAATGGTTTAAGCGCAATTTGAGGCTTGGTGTCAAACATCAGGTCCAGAATGTGATCAACCTTTCCTGATTCACCGAGATAGTGCGCACACCCCGCGCAGGATGTCACCATCCGCCGTCCATCGACCAGCTTGATACGTCCCTCTGTCCAATTGTCCGCGAATTCGGGCCGGACAAACTTGACCATTCCGCCTTCGCCGCAGCACCGGGTGAATTCGCCCCGCTCATCAAGCTCTTGAATCGTAATCCCGCATGACCGGACCAAGGTGCGCACTGCGGCCTGAACGCCCGGTTCATACCGCTGAGGGCAGGGATCATGAATCACGGCTTCACCCGCTTCGGGCACGGCCGGGGTGAACCCTGAATCAACAAGAAATTCGTAGACCGTAACCGCTTCGATGGGGCCTCCGTATTCCTTGAATATCTTCTGGCAGTTGGGACAGGTGGTCAACACCCGCCTGACTCCGGCAGCAATCAGCTTATC
>JAFLJW010000288.1 GCA_022712815.1 Pseudodesulfovibrio sp.
GGAGCCGTTGCCCATTTTTCATAATCCATGGCATTACCCCGGATGTAGATCATGCCGTTGATGGACGAAGACCCCCCCAACACCTTGCCCCGGCCGTGGAAAACTTTCCGACCCTGCATATGTGGCTCGGGTTCGCTTTCATAACACCAGTCATAATATTTATTGCCCAAAGGATATGTTAATCCTGCGGGCATGTGGATAAAGACGTCCCAGATATAATCGGGCCGGCCGGCTTCCAGAACCAGCACTTGGGTTGACGGGTCCTGGCTAAGTCGGTTTGCAAGCACACACCCGGCAGATCCGCCCCCGATGATGATATAGTCATAGGTTTGTTTCATTTTTGGTTCTCCTTTTCAATACGCGCGGCATCGGCTTGATCTATTTAATCATAGCCGGATGGTTTTTAAATTAGTGATTCTTATTCGTAAACGAGATGGAAAAGGAGGGCAGCAATTAACTGTTGTCAGCAATCAGGCTGATAAATCCTTCTACCAGATCCTCAATATCCATCTCCTCATCCCGAACCAGGGAGTTCAGGGCCACACTTTGGAGCCCTGCTATAAAGCATATGGCTGCCGCATGGTTTGTTTTCTTTTTAGATATCCGGTCCAAAGCCTTTTCAAAGGCGATCACAAATCTGTCATAGGCGGCCTGGCTTTTTATAATCTTCGGTCCTCTCATGCCGCTGAATTCCACGGTCAGGGAAGCCAGGGCAATGATGGTATCCGGGCGGTTTCGGACCCTTTCCGTGAATATCTCCACCAACCCGTTGATCATTGTTCTATAATCACCAGGTGCGTTTTCCAAGTATTCGATATTTTGATCAAAACTTTGGTTGAGCTGTGCCATTACGTCCACGAGAATATCCGCTTTGGAGCTGTAGTGGTGAAAGACAGCCCCAGTGGTCATGCCGATGTGATAGGCAATGTCCTGGATGGTTGTCTTGTGATACCCTATTCTTGCAAATAAATGGGTGGCAGTTTCAAGTATTTTTTTTCTTGTGGCAATCCGTTTGGCCTCTTTCTTGTTGATGGCCTCTTTTTTGATGATGGCCTCTTTCTTCGTGAAATCCTGATGGTCAACTGGATTCGGCATTTTTTATCCTCAGTTTTTTCAGGGTTTTGTCAAGGGGAACACCATGGGTATCCCATCCCCTTGCCTTGTAATATTCCTGTTTCATATATGCCATATCTTTTTTTGTAATCCTGTGACCTTTTGCAGGCCCGTCTGGCAGGGGCTCTTCCACAAACCTCTTAGGAAGGGTGTCGTTTGAGGCATCCATCCCTTGGGCCAGGTTGAACAGCCGGGTAAGGTTCCAGATTCGCTCCCCTGTTTCCATGATCGTTTCTGGCGTGATCTTTCTGCCAGTGGCGGCAGAAAAAAGGGCTGCGTAGGTGGAAGCTGAAATCCCGGAGGTGCCAAAATCACATTTTACCAGGGTGTCGGTGCCGGCGGAATAATTCTGTAGGGCAATCACCATGGTAGCCTTGCCCTCGACAGATAGGGGATCAAGCACCTGGTCTTCCCACTGGCCTTCCAGCTCGTAGCCGATGGGAAAGCCGCGCTGGTGGCAGCCTCCCCGGTCTGTTGTCATATAGGCAAGTCCCATGCCCGATACCCCCCGGGGGCCCCAGGCAGGGGTTTCAAGCCCCTTGGTGTGGACGGCAATATCCGAGGCGTTTTTTCCGATATGTTGGGCGGCCGACTTTACCCCCTGGGACAGGAGATCTCCCAAGCCTTCTTGTCTTTTGGCAATGGCATGGATCAGGTACTCCGCCGCCTCCACACTGCCAAATTTTATCTCAATACCGGCGGGAGCGTCTATCATTCCCTTTTCACAGGCCTCCATGGCAAACCCGATCACCGTACCCGTGGACATGGAGTCCATGCCGTAGCAATCGCATAGTTTTACCAGGTGGGCCACGGCCCGGACATCGGAAATATCCAGGTTGGATCCCATGAGGCCGGCGGATTCATACTCCACAATATCCGTGACAATCCCTTTGTAACGGCCCGTCCGGACGGCCCCTATCTTGCTGCAGTAGATGGGGCACCCCATGCAGGCATTACTTCCCAGCCACAGATGTCTGGACTGGCCTTTATCCCCCAGATTTGCGGCTTTTGAAAAGGTACCGTTCTGATAATTTTTATGGGGTAAAAGACCGGTTTCATTGGCATACTCAACAAAACCGGCGGTGCCAGCCTCCCGGAGGACAGCTATATCCGGGCTTTGGTCAAGTTCCTGTAAGGCCTCTTCACAGGCCTGCTTAAATCCTTTTGGATCATGGACGCTTACAGGGTGTGTTCCCCTGATGGCAATGGCTTTCAAGTTTTTGGACCCCATGACGGCCCCGGCGCCGCCACGGCCTGCCTGGCGGTTGAATTCACAGGAGATAAGGGCATAGCTCACAAGGTTTTCCCCTGCCTGGCCGATGCCAGCGATTTTGATACTTTCATCCCCTAGCTGGGCTTTAATCATCCGGTTGGACACAAGGGCATCCGTCCCCCATATGCCTTTGGCATCCCGGATTTCCACTCGGTCATCATCAATCCAGATATAGGACGGTTTGGACGCCGTCCCCTTGATCAGGATGCCGTCATAGCCAGCATACTTGATTTCCGGAGAAAAACTGCCCCCGAAATAAGAATCTAAAAAAATACCGGTCAAAGGAGATTTTGTGACCACGCATCCCCGCATGGCCGGGGCCAGGGTTCCGGTGAGGGGGCCTGTCATGAACATGAGATAATTGTCAGGCCCAAGGGGGTCTGTGCCGGGAAGAACATTT
>JAFLJW010000414.1 GCA_022712815.1 Pseudodesulfovibrio sp.
ATTCTCCCCGCCCTGCCACTTTCAAGGGGATAAAAAAACAGATGCACTTCCGATTCAACTTCCGGGTTCTCCTGCCGCTGCTCGCGGTGGTCCTGTTATTCCAGACTTCGGCCCTTGCGCAAACTCCTATATACCAATGCCGGATAGTCGCACAGCACCCGCACGACCAGCAAACCTCGACTCAGGGGCTTTTCTTTCACAACGACATGCTCTACGAATCATCCGGCGGATTCGGCCTCTCATTCCTCGCCATCGTCGAGCTTGAAACAGGACGACAGACCAAAAAAATCCAGTACGAAAACAGTTATTTTGCCGAGGGTATTACATCGTACAAAAACGACATATTTCTTCTGACCTGGATGTCCGGCACCGGGTTCGTGCATGACCTGGATACCCTCGATTACCGAACGGATTTCACGTACCGCGACAACGGCGAAGCCACCGAAGGATGGGGCCTGACCTTTGACGGAACCCGCTTCATCCTCAGTTCCGGCACGGCACGGCTACACTTCTTCCAGCCAGATGATTTTACGCAGACCGACACTGTTTTGGTTCGTGATGGGTCTGCCCTCGTCCGCCAGCTCAACGAGTTGGAATACGTGGGCGGCATGGTCCTCGCTAACATTTGGAAATCAGATAGGATTGCAGTTATCATCCCGGAATCAGGCACGGTAAAAGCATGGATCGATCTCACCCCGCTCAGGCAACATCTCTCCCCTGATGCCGGAGTCGCCAACGGTATCGCTTATGATGCAAAAACAGGACGGCTTTTTGTCACCGGAAAGCATTGGGACAAATTGTTCGAGATCAGGATAGACGAAACCTTGTGACGGCTACCGGTAATCGATGGGGAATGATAAAAAACAGGTCGAAAACTCCGCGAAGTTAGCCCTTGCACATTTTCTTGAGGGCCTTTTTCATTCCGCTCTTGTCGATGCCCACCAGATGCCGCAGTTCGGTCTGAGTGCCGTGCTCGATGAATTTGTCCGGAATGCCGAGAAGCTTCACACTCTTGCCCTGAAGCACATCGGCCTCGTTGAACAACTCCAGCACGGCGGAACCGAATCCACCAGCCAGGGCATTTTCTTCAACCAGCAGGATTTTATCAAATTTACTGGCCAGTTTGAGAAGCTGCGCTCTGGGCAACGGCTTGACGAACCGGGTGTTGAAGACAGCCACATCAAGGCCGGACTTCTCCAGTTCCATGGCCGCTTCCACTGCCGGATAGACACGGGAACCGAGTGTGATGATCACACCGTCTTTGCCGTCGCGCATCAATTCGCCCTTGCCTATGGCAAGCTTTCGGGGGGTATTTGAGACCTTGGCCCCAACGCCGGTGCCACGCGGATAGCGCATGGCGCACGGCCCGTCATGGGCGAACGCGGTCGCCATCATCCGGGCCAGCTCCGCCTCATCCTTGGGGGCCATCAGTACAAGGTTGGGGATATGGCGCAGGTAGCTGAGGTCAAAGATCCCGTGATGGGTGGCCCCGTCCTCACCGACCAGTCCGCCGCGATCAAGGAATAAATTTACATTGAGATTTTGCAGGCAGACATCATGGATGATCTGGTCGTAAGCCCGCTGCATGAAAGTGGAATAGATGGCAACGGCTGGCTTGAATCCCTGGGTGGCGAGACCAGCGGCAAAGGTGATGGCGTGCTGCTCACAGATACCGACATCCACGAACCGTTCAGGGAAATTCTTGCGAAAACATTCGGTGCCGGTACCTTCGGGCATGGCTGCGGTGATGGCCATGATCGTCTCGTCACGCTCGGCCAGATTGCAGAGCGTGGAGCCGAAGATGGCTGTGTATGACGGCAGCCCGGTGCCGGAAAACTTACGGGCAAGGCCGGTCTCCGGGATGAATTCGCCAACGCCGTGAAAATGGGTCGGGTCGGACTCTGCGGGCTTGTAGCCTTTGCCCTTTTTGGTCATCACATGCACCAGGGCGGGCTTGTCGAGCTTCTTTATTTCCTCGAAAACCTTGATCATCTGAGATGTATTATGGCCGTCGATAGGACCTACATAGGTGAAATGAAACGCCTCGAAAAGAATGCCGGGGGTGAAAAAACTCTTCACGGAATCGCCGTACCGTTTGGCATATACGGCCAGATCGTCACCGATCTTCGGAATGCCAGCGAGCAGCCCTTCCACGTCGGCCTTGAGTCGCTGCAAGAACGGCGTGGTCATCTTGCGGCTCAGGAACTGGGACAATGCGCCCACGTTCTTGGATATGGACATCTCATTGTCATTGAGGACAACCACCATCTTGCGACCGAGATCGCCAGCCTGATTGAGGCCCTCGAAAGCCAGCCCGGCGGTCAGTGAACCATCGCCGATAACGGCAATGACTTCATTGTCATCCCCCTTGAGATCACGGGCCATGGCCATGCCGAGTGCGGCTGAGATGGACGTGGAAGAATGCCCCACGCCAAAGTGATCGTACTGGGATTCGGCCATGCGCGGGAAGCCGCTCAGTCCGCCTTTCTGCCTGAGAGTCTCGAACTGATCAACCCTGCCGGTCAGCAATTTGTGCGCGTAGGCCTGATGTCCCACGTCCCAGACGAGTTTGTCTTTTTCAAGATCAAAAGCCTTGAACAAGGCCAAAGTCAACTCAACAACACCAAGGGACGGCGCAAGATGTCCACCGTGCGCGGAAACCTGACCGATGATGGTATCACGGAGTTCCTGAGCCAGAACGTCAAGCTGCTCGACATTGAGCTCCCTGACATCAGCTGGCTTCCTTATATGGGAGAGTATTTTTGTCTTCGTGGATGTATTTGGCATAAGGCGATGACGCTATTCCAATCAGTAAACCCTGTCCACTATGTAACGCGCCAATTCCACCAAAAATTCCTGCTCTGCGCCGGACTGCCCGGACAGCCGCCTGACCGCGCCATCTATGTATTCGCCAGCCAGCGTCTTGCTCTTTTCCAGTCCAATGAGCGATGGGTAGGTGATCTTGCCCATCTCTTCGTCACTTCCTGCTGGTTTGCCCAGCGTTTCGGTGTCGCTGATGACATCGAGCACGTCATCCATAATCTGAAAAGCCACGCCGATCGCCTTGCCGAACTCACGGGCATTGTCGATATCGCCCTCAGCCGCACCGGACAGAATCGCCCCGCATTCACAGGCCGCCGTGATCAACGCACCGGTCTTCATGGCGTGCATCCCGCGCAGTTCCTCCAGAGAAACCCCATCGCGCCCGGTAAACTCCATATCCACGACCTGACCGCCGACCATGCCGCCCGCACCAGCAGCACCCGCCAGCACAGCGATGGACCGCAGCACGCGGTCCGCAGGCACCCCATTGACGATAGAAGCCGCAGTCATCAGCCCGAAAGCCTCGGTAAGCAGACCGTCGCCCGCCAGAATCGCGGTGGCTTCGCCAAATTGCTTGTGGTTGGACGGCCTGCCGCGCCGCAGATCATCATCGTCCATGGCCGGAAGATCGTCATGAATCAGCGAATAGGTATGGATGCACTCAAGACCGGCCGCAAAGGGCATGACAGCCTCCGCATTGCCACCCAACATGCTCGCCCAACTCAGCGTCAGAACCGGCCTCATCCGCTTGCCACCAGCCAGCAGAGAATAATCCATGGCCGCGAAAAGTCTGTTCGGAACACCTTTATCATGCAGGCATTGCTCAAGAAAGTTTTCCACACGCCCGGCGCGTTCAGCCAACTTGTCCTTAATCGTCATCCGAGTCCCCTGCGCCGAGGGCCTCCAGAGCATCAAATTCTTTCACAAGCCCTTTTGAGACGATCTTCACCTCGTGCCGAGCACTTTCAAGCTGCTTGCCGCACGATTTGGCGAGTTCCAGCCCTTCCTTGTACAGAGATACGCCCTCTTCCAAGGCCAGATCACCGCTTTCCAGCTTTCCTACCACGTCCTTGAGCCGCTCCAGCCTGTCTTCAAAGGTATCTTTCGCCATACCGGACACCCATCCCAATTGATTGTTTACAAGAACTGATTACCGATTGATATATTTCATTTTCCATTAATTAACTCTTCCATGCCATCAACAAAGAAAAGCTCCGGATCAACCACTTTCCCCAGCACAAAGGTAGCCAGATGAAGATGAGCACCGGTGACCCGGCCCGTGGCTCCGGAAAGGCCGATCTTCTGTCCTGCCCGGACCATGTCCCCCTCATTTACCAGCACCTTGGACATATGGGCCGACAGGGAAATCAGACCGTTGCCATGATCAATGAATACGGCGTTTCCAGCATAGTAGAAGCTGCCCGTGAGGGCAACTCTGCCTGCAGCCATGGCGTACAGCGGAGTACCGAGCCAGGCCCGGAAATCCAGTCCGGTATGGCGACTCTTTGTGTCACCATTGAAAACGCGATGAAGACCGAATCGGCTGAGCATCTTGCCCTTGGCCGGGCGAGAAAAGGGCAATTTCCAATAACGGGTGCCGGTTACCGTTGTGATCGCAGCCTTGATCATCTCCCGCTCCCGCTTAATGCGGGCATACACTTCCAAGGGAGGTTTTACCAGCTTCGGGGCCACAGTCAGAGTCTCGTGCCCCCACGTAGACTCCGTGATATTCACGCTCAAGGCAAAACTGTAAGTCCGCCCCCATATGGAAACCGAGACTTCAAGAGGGTGAATACCGGCCTCTTCACGCAACCCGATGCCGAGCAGCACCGGAGCCACGTACCGTTGCCCATCACGAGAAACAGCGGGCCGCACCTCAACCCCGTTCCACTGCACCCGAACGTCTTCCAGCGGATACCAGGAAACAATCGAAGCCAGGAACGGCTTGCCCACACCTGCGGTATCCGGGGTTTGGATATCCACCATTGGCTGGACCTGAGCATCGGCCAAACCGGAGAGGAACAAACAGGCGACAACAGCCAACAGCAGCTGGCTTTTCAAAAAGTGTATTTTCATTATGTACTACTGATATTATTGAAGCATTTCATCGACAGTCATTTTGAGCAAAGGCTCCGGGTCGACCAATTGTCCGAGAACCGATACCGAAAAATGCAGGTGCGGTCCGGTGGCGCGTCCCGACATGCCGGACAGACCGATGGCCTGACCGCGCTGGACCTTGTCGCCCACTTTGACGATGGGTTTTGACAAGTGAAAATACATGGAAACAACGCCATTTCCATGGTCGATATACACGGAATTTCCCGCGTAATAATGGTCGCCGACGAGGATCACCACGCCATCGGCAGTGGCCTTGACCGGGTTGCCCATGGGAGAGCGTAAATCCTGACCGCGATGCGGATTCTTTGGCTTGCCGTTTAATATCCGCTGCAAGCCATACAGGCTGGTGATTTTCCCTTCGACAGGCCGCAGAAGCGGCAGCCGCCAATTGCGCTGTGGTGTGACCGTGTTCTTGGCCTTGGTTGTCAATACACGCTCGGCCCCGATCCGTTCATAGGTCTCGGCAGGAGGCGTGACCATATTCTTGGGCAAGGTCAATTCCTGACGGGGATACTTCACCGGAAACAACTGCACCGTGCGCCTGAACGTGTTTTCCTTGCCGTCGATGGAAGCAATAACAGACAGTTCCTGCTTGCCCGGCTTGGCATTAAGCACATCGGTTCCGAGCATGGCCAGCATCACATGGCGATTGTTCCAGACGGAGATGGACGGCACAACTTCCTTGCCCTGCCAATGAATGGACACGGAATCAAGCGGCTGATCCGAGGTCAGGCGAACCAGAAACGGCTGGCCGATACCAATGCGAGCCGGGGCGATCAACACAAGGGCGGACCCTGCCGCCGGGACCGCTACGGCCTCGGCTGCCTGGGCATCTCCCGGCATGACGAAGCCGATATCGTCACCCTCCTCAAGACCGAAATTCTGGGCAGGTACGGCAACCGGCATGAGCGGGAGCGTCAGTGCAATCAACAGAACCATCAACAAAATAAACCGTTTCATCCTCACTCCTACTTATCTGCAATCACAACGGCGGCCACGCGACCTTCTTTCACTCTGATATCAAGAGCATCGCCCGGAGTCACCCCTTTAGGATCACGAAGAAACTCGCCCGTGCGCTCGATGCGTACCAACGAATATCCGCGCTCCAGCGGAGCTTCCGGGTCCAGACCGTGCAAGGCCGTGGACAATAATTCAAGATCATGCGCCTTGGAATCACCAAGGAGGCGCAAGTACGAACAACCAGAGCAAATTGATGGGGATCATGCCTGATAACTCCGTGCTCGCGCAGTGCATATGAAGAATAAATACCACACTCAAGGACTGCTATGCCCTGTTCTCTTACCTTCTCACGATCAAGATAAATTGGG
>JAFLJW010000178.1 GCA_022712815.1 Pseudodesulfovibrio sp.
CAGACTGGAACAGTCCTATGACCAGAATGAGGCGGACCGCAAGGATCAGCTGGCCACATACAAACGCCGTCCCTTCTCGGATATCATGGCTGAATTGCGCATCAAGCCGGACACATTCATCGACATCATCACCAGAAACTGGTTTTCGCCGTACAAGGGCGACATGACCGAAAGTGAGACGACCCTGCGCCTGTACGAAGACGGGTTGGGCGAAGTTTCCGTGGGCTATGATTTTCAGGAAAGAATTGACGAATACAATCGGTCCCGCACCCGGCGGATGTCCATCGTCAGTCTTGGTGGCGAGTGGGAGATCAACGAAACATTCACCCTCGGCGCCAAGTACCGTCACGATTTCGTCTCGGACAGGGATCTGGAGCGCACGGTCAGGCTTGACTGGGCCGGGGACTGTTACACCCTGCATTTTGCCTTTACCCAGAAATCCAACGACAATCGTTTCGAGGTCGGGTTTGACCTGTTTAATTTTTAGTCCGGTTGCCCGGACCTGACTCATTTATCTTAGAGAATATATTTATGCTTGAAACTCATATCATACGTGTCCTTCCGGCAGGGCTCAAGAACCAGATCGCTGCCGGTGAGGTGGTGGAGCGGCCTGCCAGCGTGGTCAAGGAGCTGGTGGAGAACAGTCTGGACGCGGGCGGCGGGCGTGTGGACGTGACCGTCGAGCGAGGCGGGCGCTCTCGTATTGTGGTGCAGGACAATGGAGTCGGCATTGCCGCCGACCAGCTCAATCTGGCCGTCACCCGGCACGCCACCAGCAAGATTCAGAGTTTCGACGACCTGTCAGCCATCAGTTCCTTTGGCTTTCGGGGCGAAGCATTGCCCAGCATCGCCTCGGTTTCGCGCTTTACCATGACATCTTGCGCCCAAGGCTCGGATGAGGCTTCGTCCATCGAGATCCGGGCTGGCGAACTGTTTGCCGAAGGCCCGGCAGCTTTGGCTTCCGGCACCCGGGTCGAGGTCCGTGATCTTTTTGCCAATACCCCGGCGCGGCTCAAGTTTCTCAAGACCGAGGCCACGGAAAACCGGAAATGCCAGGACACGCTCATGCGCATCAGTCTGGCCCATCTCAAATCCGGTTTTTCCCTGACCATGGGTGGACGCGAGGCGTTCAGGCTGCCGCCCGGTCAGGATTTGCCTGCCAGGATCAGGACCTTCTGGCCTCCGGCTGTCTGCGATGGACTGAGGGGTTTTGACTACGAGCGCGACGGCTACCGCGTGCATGGCATGGCCGGTTCGCCTGCCACGGCTCAGGGGCGGGGAAATCGAATTTTGCTCTACGTCAATGGCCGTCCGGTGCAGGACAAGCTCATGCTCGGCGCGGTGCGTCAGGCGTACAAGGGGATGCTGATTTCCCGTGAATATCCGCAGATTGTCCTGTTTCTGGAAGTACCTACCGATGCCGTGGATGTGAACGTGCATCCGACCAAGCTGGAAGTCCGGTTCATCGAAGAGAGCCGCGTTTTTTCCATCATCCGGGGCGGCATCATGCAGGCGGTGTCGCAGATGGACGAAATCGAACCCATGGCTGGTGCTGGATTCGGCGGCCCTTCCGTGACAGGCGGAAGCCCGGTTTCATCCGGTGATTTCTCTTCCGGCAGTCCTGCCCGCCGCAGTCATCAGCCCGGAGCTTTGGCATCAGACCATGCCAAATTTTCATCCTATCGCGAATTCAAGGCCGAGTATAATCCTCCGAAAGATATGGACCTGCCCATCTCTCCGGTTTTTATGGAGAATAGAGGCATGGACGCCCCGCCTCCTGACGCGACCGAGAGTGTTCCGCTGGCCGGGACCGGGTATACCTATCTCGGTCAGGTTTCAGATACCTATCTGGTGCTTCGAGAAGGCAAGTCGCTGGTCCTCGTGGACCAGCACGCCGCCCACGAGCGGGTCTTGCTTGCCGCCATGCGCGAGCAGCGGACCAAGGGGGATTCCCAGCCGCTTGGTCTGCCCATAGAAGTCCCGCTTCATTCAAGCGAAGTCGAGATATTGCAGGGCCTTCGGGACGATCTCAGGGGCATGGGCTTCATTCTTGAAATGGACGGCCCGGCCAAGGTTTTGATCCGTGGAATCCCCCCGACTCTGGATACCGGGAAGGCAAAAGAATATCTCGTTGACGCGCTGGCGGAAAAGGCAAAAAATCTGGACGACCTGTGGATTCTGATGTCCTGCAAGACGGCCATCAAAGCGAATCAGCCCCTGGCAGTGGACGAAGCTCTGGCCCTTCTGGATGTCTGGCTCAAGACGCCGGAACGCGACTATTGCCCCCACGGCAGGCCTGTTGTCGTCCGCTGGAATCCATCTGATCTGGAAAAGCTCTTTAAACGAAAATAGTATATAATGACAATCGATTACAATAAACTGAAAGTCCGTATCAATCTGGACAACCTGCGCCACAACTACCAAACATTCAAGGGGCTGTGCGACCGCGTTATTCCGGTCATCAAGTCCGATGCCTATGGTCACGGTCTGGCCGAAGTCAGCCGCGCCCTTGAGTCTGAAGACATGGATACTTTTGGTGTCGGTTTTGTGCACGAGGCCGTGAAGCTGCGCCGGTTTGGTTGTACCAAACGCATTCTCGCCCTGTTGGGACCGGTGGACGATGGCGATATTCAGGCTCTCTGGGAGCATGATCTCCTCGCGGTTATTTCACACATGGCTCAGTTGCGCCAAGTGGCTGAAGTCGCCGAAAAAAACGGCCCACTGAACATCTGTCTCAAGTTCGACACCGGCATGAGGCGGCTCGGATTTAGATCTGAAGATATCCCGGAAGTCGTCGCTGTCCTGAAGCAATCGAAGCTCACGCCTGTCATGGCGAGTTCGCACCTTGCGTCTGCCGATGTCCCTGAGCACGAGGCGAATGTGGAAGCGCAGGCAGCCATATTTCAGGAGATGCTCGATCTTCTCAAGGAGGCCGGATATGATGTCGAGGCCAATCTCGCCAATTCTGCCGGGTCCCTCGCCTTTGAGCTGTGCCGCATGGACAGCCTGCGTCTGGGCATTGCCATGTATGGCGGCAATCCGTTCCACGGCACCCAGAGAGAGGAACTTGGCCGGGAACTGAAGCCGGCCATGGAAGTATCGGCCCCGGTGCTTCAGGTTCATTCCCTGAAAAAGGGCGAGAGCATCAGCTATGGCTGGACGTATACAGCCGAGAGCGATCTGGAGGTGGCCATCATTGGAGTGGGGTATGCCGACAATTTCAGCCGCTCCATGTCCAATGTGGGCCAGATGAATATCAAGGGGTATCGGGTTCCCATTCGTGGTCGTGTCTGCATGCAGATGACCGCGGTTGACGTAACCGAACTTATGGGCGAAGGATTGGGCGTTGTTCCGGGAGATGAGGCGTTCCTGCTGGGTGGTCCCGGCCCGGGAACCATCACGCCGGAGGATTTGGCCGGATGGTGGGGCACCATCTCATACGAAGTTTTTTGCCTGCTGGGCATGAACCAGCGCGAATATATCTGATATTATTTCAAGGAGTATACTATGTCTGAACCTGAAGCCGGACCCGGAGTTGGAAAAGATGAATGGGTCGTTGCCGAGAGTTATCCTGTTGAAGACATGAGAGCCGAAGGCGTCACCCCTCAGTGGCTTGAAGGCAAGTGGCTGAACGTGGCTGAAGACATGGCCCTCATCCCGGAAAACAATGTCCGCGTGATCGAGGAAGACGGTGTTGTCCGTGTCGAGGTCTCAATGTATCTCATGGAGTGCATGCGCGGCTTCTAGCAAGGCGGTTCGACCAGTATACACCTATTCCGTTTGGCAAGTTTTCAAATGATTGCGTTGTCAGGAGAAAATGACTTTTGACGTAGCCATGGTCACGCCTGCGATTCATTTTCACCTTCTGCTTTGCCCTTTAAAAAAGCTTACTCAAACTCGTGACGGTGTCGAATCGTAGACATGTTTTGGCCAGAGAACTCTGTAGAATATACTTTCTGTGATGGGATATGGAGAAAGGGGTGACACGTTTGGCGTGTCACCCCTTTTATTTTTAGAATCGTTCAAAGTCCTCATCAGGCAGTGCTTCCATGTCGAGTGCGGCCCCTGAGCTTTCTGCCGCTGGTGCAGCCTGAGGCAGTGGGCGTTGGGCAACTGTCCGCCGGGCGACAGTCACCGAAGCCGTTTGCCCGTTGCCAACGTTGAAGTAGGACATTGACTCCTTCAATTGTGACGCCTGAGCACTCATCTGTTCCGCGCTTGAGGCGGTTTCTTCGGATACCGAGGCGTTTTGTTGTACCACGTCACCCAGTTCCTGTATGGCTTTGTTGACTTGCTCGGCTCCGGTATCCTGCTCCTGGCTGGCCACTGCGATTTCCTGAACCAATTCGGCTGTTCGCTGGATATCCGGGACCATTTTGGTGAGCATCTCACCAGCTTTTTCAGCCACCTCAACGGATGAGGATGACAGTTCGCTGATTTCGCCTGCTGCCGCACCGCTTCGTTCGGCCAGCTTGCGTACCTCTGAGGCTACAACGGCAAAGCCTTTGCCGTGCTCGCCTGCGCGTGCGGCTTCAATGGCTGCGTTCAGGGCCAGCAGGTTGGTTTGCCTTGCGATTTCCTCGATGATGGAAATCTTTTCGGCGATTTGTTTCATGGCTCCAACGGTCTGGGAAACGGCCTTGCCTCCTTCCTCCGCATCCATCGCCACAGAGTTGGCAATTTTTTCTGTCTCACCTGCATTCTCCGCGTTTTGGCGAATGTTGGCGGCCATTTCTTCCATGGAGGAAGATATCTCCTCGACTCCGGCAGCCTGTTGGGTTGATCCCTGAGCCAGGGTTTGGGCTGAAGAAGAGAGCTCCGCAGATCCTGATGAGACATTTGATGAAGCCTGCTGCACCTCAGTGACAACGTTTCGCAGTCGATGCACCATGTCGTTGAGCGCAGCACCGAGGATGCCGATTTCATCTTTCTGATCGACTTCAAGATTTTTGGTCATGTTGCCGTTTGCCATGTCGCGAGCAAACTTCACACCAAGCTGCACCGGGCCGATAATAGTCCGTGCGATGAGGTAAGTCATCACTCCGCCTATAAGCATGCCCAGTCCGATGGCCAGGGCAATAATCCAGATGGTGCGCTCATATATCGCTGTGGCTTTTTCGTTGGCTTTGGTAGCCAGATCAAGGTTGATATTTGTCAACTTGTCAATGTTATCGCGCATGCTTTCAAACTTGTCTGCTGCACCCGAAAGTGTCAGGTCAAGCGCCAGTCGGCGACCGGCGCGAGAATCTTCCAGACGGGCATTGACTACTTGCCGCGAGATGGGTTCCCACGCTTTGAGTGCGGCTTCAAACTTCGGGATAATTTTCTTTTCTTCGGGTTCGATTGCCAGTGCGGCATATTTGCCAAACCGTTCTTTTACCTGCTGGAGGTTTTCATTGTAATCATCCAACAATCCTTTGAATGTCTCGGATTTGACGTCGGCAAAGATCATTGAGCGTTCGGCAACCAGAAGTTGTTGGAGGTCTCGATCTGCTTCGACGAGATAATCGATGCTGGGCAGATGTACATTGAAGATGGTCTGCAATTCTTCATTGATGGAGCGTGCTCCGAGGATGCCTGCGATGCCGGTCAGGCTGAGCAGTAACGCAAGCAGGCCGAAGATTTGCAAGAGCTTGGTGCCGATTTTGAAGTCACGAAGGCGTATCATTATTCCTCCCCCTGTGATGGCACTGATCGTGTGAATCACAAGTCGTTTACACAGTCAGTATAATTATATTTTATCAACATCGATGCCAAAGGTGACAGCGCCGATGGCCTTGTCTCCGTCCATGACCGGTACGGAAACCTGAACCAGATAGGACTGGGTGGAACCGTCGAATTCGACTTCATCGACAAAGACCGCACCCTTGCCGTCCGCAAAGGATTCCTTGAATTTTGCTTCATCGCCCTGCCAGTAGTCAGAGGTCTTGTCGGTCATGCCGACATTGGCACCCTGATTGTCCATGACGAAGATTTCAGCGTAGTACTCCTCATTTGCCTGGATGGCCTTGAGGTGCTTGCCCAGGGGGGAGTCCATCAATGCGGCCATGTAATCGACCACACCTGCCTGAGCTTTCCATTTTTCGTCCATGGACTGAATGTCAGCCAGACTTTTGCCTTCAGCGTTCTGTGCTTTTACCGCGGCGATGATTACCGGGTCCGAACCGATTGCGGCCAAAGCGGAATCAGCCAGATCGTAGACCTCTTGCGGAGCTTTTTCAGCGTGCACGGTGCCGATGAACAGGGCCAGGATAAACAGGATACACGCGATGAGTTTTGTCCTTTTCATGGATTTCTTCCCCTTCCAATATTAAAAGTGGCAATTTGTATGCCATGTTACACAAGTATGGGATTTATGCTATTATATTGTGACAGTTGTGGAACAGAATTGAGTCCTTCTTTTTTTCGGGAAAGCTAATAAAGATCTACTGTTAGGAGAGGGGGAGGCAGTGGGCATAATTATAATTGATATAATTTCAGTAAAACAGTGTATATCAACTGGGAATGAGAACCATTAATCTGGTGAGGAAAAGCAGATGAAAAAAGTTGCCCTGATTTTCGTAATTCTGATTATGACTGTTGCCTGGAGTGTGGCTCAGGAAGGACCGTCGGTGGATGGAGAATCTTTGTGGAATGAGATTTCTGTTGTTTCACCTTACGACAAATGGGATCAGTGGCCGGACCACACCGGCATGCAATCCGGTAAGGCA
>JAFLJW010000044.1 GCA_022712815.1 Pseudodesulfovibrio sp.
CAACTAGTCTTTCTGACTCTGTTTAATCCATAGTTTCAATGGGTTAAACAGAAGCCCGCAAAGACAAATATGAAACGAAAGCTGGCAGGTTGGGACAACTCCTTCCTGATCAAAGTCCTGACGGAAAACTAGATGCGCCAGCCCTGATCAGGCCTTTTCTGGCTACTATTTTAAAATTAGTAGTCACATGGTGTTATTCTTTTTAATTTTGTGTTAACAGGAATCAACGCATTCAGCGTATTCGATGTTAGCAAAGGAGAGTATCCAATGTCAGGATGCACACCAAAGTCGTCACCGGTTATGACACCGGTCGACTTGTCTTCAGTCCACCCTAACAAGGAGGGAACAATGAAACAGATTGAAGGCGTCATGTACCAAACCAACGCACCCAAAGGGGCTGACCCGGACAATATTTTTTTTGTTCAGGTTGATGCCACCAAGTGCGAGGCTTGTGGTTCATGTGAAGAAGTTTGTAGCACCGGCGCGATCCAGGCCATCAACGATGAAGGTATTCGTCAGGTGGTCAATCCTGCGGCCTGCATGAATTGCGGGCAATGTTTGATCAACTGCCCCTATGGGGCCATCTACGAAGGCGTCTCGTATGTGGACGAGATATTCAAAAAACTCAAAGACCCGGACACGGTGGTCGTGTCCATGCCCGCCCCCGCTGTACGCTACGGTCTGGGTGAGTGTTTTGGTGCTCCCACCGGCACCTACGTTGGCGGTCAGATGCATACCGCCCTACGCCAACTCGGCTTTGACTACATATGGGACAATGAGTTCACCGCTGATGTTACCATCATGGAAGAAGGTACTGAACTCATCCAACGAGTGCAGGAACAAGGCAAAAAGAATGCCCGGCCTTTGCCACAGTTTACTTCCTGCTGCCCCGGTTGGGTCAAGTTCGCCGAGACCTTCTACCCGGACCTGTTGCCCAACCTGTCCAGCTGCAAGTCTCCCATCGGCATGTTGGGACCGCTGACCAAGACATACGGAGCGCACGAAACGCACGTCAAACCCCAAAAGATCTACACGGTTTCCATCATGCCTTGTATCGCCAAGAAGTATGAAGGACTCAGGCCGGAGTTGGCTGATAGCGGCTTCCAGGACATAGATGCCACTATCACTACCCGTGAATTGGCGTACATGATCAAGACAGCGGGCATCAACTTTAACAAATTGCCTGAACAAAAACCCGATCCGGTATTGGGAGACTCAACCGGTGCGGCCACCCTCTTCGGCAATAGCGGCGGTGTCATGGAGGCGGCCCTCAGGCTGGCCTATGAAGTGCTGTCCGGCAAAAAATTGAAAGATCCGAACATCAAGGTCGTACGGACCCACGAAGGCATTAACACCGCCGACATCGAGGTGCCAGGATTCGGTACCGTCAAGGTCGCCGTGGCCAGCGGGCTCAAGAATGCGGCCAAGCTGTGCGATGAAGTCAGGGCAGGTAAATCGCCATACCACTTTATCGAGGTCATGACCTGCCCCGGTGGTTGCGTGAACGGTGGAGGCCAGCCCCTTGATCCCGAGATCACCGCGTCTTTGTTCAAAAGCACGATAGCCCAGATCAACAAACGCTTTCGGACACGGAAGGTTACCGCATAAGGAGGAACTAAGGTATGAAAATGAATAGACGCAGTTTCATCAAAACATGTGGCATAATGGCCGGGTATGCCGTCCTCGGCATCAACATAACCAAAGAGGCCGTTGCCGATGTCATGAACTTTGTGGGCCTACGCCAGAAGTCCGTATACGATGCTGACGCCAACCCCAAGATCTACAAAATCAGGAAGTCCCAAGACAATCCCATGGTCAAGAGAATCTACGACCAGAAGGACGGATTCCTGCATGAGGGACCATGTGGTCACATGTCCCATCACCTGCTGCATACGCACTATATCGATCGTAGTGCCACGGTGAAGGCTCTCAAGGCAAAAGGCTTCAAACTGAACTTCTAGAACGTCAAACAGCGTCGACCTGCGGCTAGGATGCCTCTGATCCAAGGGCCACGCTCACCTTTCCACCTTTCCACCTCTCCCCAACAGACCAGACAACTTCCATTCAAACTCTCCCCCAAAAAATCAAGGGGAAATAATAATTTGGCGCGCTGCGTATTACTATTTTAAAAAGAATATGCACAAAGTATAACTTTTTCTTGATTCGTGTCTATTTTCCCCTTATCCTTTTTTCCAGAACACCTTCTATCGGAGAAAATCTGCCTACGGTAAGGGTCAGCCTGAGCCACAGGGTGGAGCCATCTGGACTCTACCTGCTTTCCACAAGCAAACCGATGTCTTGAAGCTCCCTCTCTCTCCGCATGCAGATCGCCCGGAAGTGCTAAGCCGGGCTTTCTTTTTCAATACGAGATCAATGATCAAAAAGGAAACCTCGCATGAAAAAACGATTGGGAATCATCGGCATCATCATCAAGGACAGATTCAAAGCGGCCCCGGCAGTAAACAAAATCCTTAGCGATCATGCCAATATGATTATTGGACGCATGGGACTGCCTTTCAAAGACAGGGGTGTAAACATCATTGATCTGATTATCGAAGCGACCTCTGACGAAGTGGGAGCCCTGACAGGAAAACTAGGCATGCTCGACGGTGTACGGGTCAAATCTCTTTTGGTCTAAACCAGAAAACAAACATCATAAAGCGGAACAACGCTATGGGAAACCGTCTGGCAAATTTCATCGACGACACCCCCCTCTATTCCAAGAGTGAAAAGAACGTAAGAGCTCACTCCATTTGAAGCTGACAAAAGAGACCTGTATCTGTAGTCAAAAGAACCATTAATTATGCTCACCCCGCCCCCCTCCTCCATGCGACGCGAACGCGATGCACTCGGCGAATTGGAAGTGCCAGCCAACGCCTATTATGGCATTCACACACTACGTGCGGCAAACAATTTTCCGTTTTCGGGATATAGACTCCACCCCGCGTTCATCAGGGCATTCGCACAAGTCAAACAAGCTTGCACCAATACCAACGTAAACCTCGGATATCTTTCCCAAGAGCGTGGCGATGCCATAACCACCGCATGCATGGAAATCGAGTCAGGCAAGCTGAACGACGAAATCATTGTGGACCCGTTTCAGGGCGGTGCCGGGACCTCGACGAACATGAACTTCAATGAAGTCATCGCCAACAGGGCAAGTGAAATCATGGGAGGAAAACGTGGCGAATATTTGCTGGTACATCCCATTCACCATGTGAATATGCATCAGTCGACCAACGACACGTACCCGACAGCACTCAAGGTGGCAGCTCTTAACCTCCTCGTAAAACTGGAAGGCAGGGTTTCAGGACTTCAGGAAGCTCTTCAGCAAAAGGAAATCGAATTCCGCGATGTTGTGAAGGTCGGGCGTACAGAACTGACAGATGCCGTGCCCATGACACTCGGCATGACCTTCGGGGCCTTTGCCGATGCCGTGGCACGAGACCGCTGGCGGATATTCAAAAGCCGGGAGCGGATAAAAAAGGTCAATCTGGGAGGCACCGCCATCGGCACTGGCCTGGGTGCCCCCCGCGAATACATTCTCACGGTGACGGACAACCTAAAGCACATAGTCAAACTGCCTGTTTCTCGTGCCGAGAACCTGGTAGATGCCACCCAGAACATGGACTCTTTCGTGGAAGTTTCGGGCATGCTCAAGGCCTATGCGGTCAACTTGATGAAGATTGCATCGGATCTCCGCCTCCTGGCAAGCGGCCCGGCAACAGGCATCGGGGAAATATCCCTGCCGCCCATTCAGGCCGGGTCATCCATCATGGCGGGCAAGATAAATCCCGTCATGCCGGAAGCGGTTACGCAAACGGCACTCAGGGTAATGGGCAATGACCAGACCATTACCCTTGCTGCAGCACTGGGCCAGTTGGAACTCAACCACCTCCTGCCATTGCTCACTCATACACTCCTGGAATCACTGACGCTTCTGATCAATGCCAGCGAGGGGCTGGCCCAAAATTGCCTTCCCGGTATCCAGGCAAACCCGGAACGCTGCCGAGTCCATGTGGAACAAAGCGGTGCGCTGGCCACGGTCCTCGTTCCCGTTTTGGGATATGACCGAGTGGAAAGGTTGCTGGCTCAGGCAGAGGCATCGGGAAGAACCATACGCGATGAGGCGGTATTCCAAGGCGTAGGGTCGCCCAAGGCCATGGACGAACTGCTGTCCCCGAAACGGCTATGCAAACTCGGATTCACCTTTGATGAATATCGTAAGATAATAAAAAAATGAAAACCGTCGCTGGAATCGACGAACTCGTATCGTCCCATCAGTTCCTGACGGCACCAACTACCAGATATCCCGGCAAAATTTGTCTTTATCCCGTCCGTAAACCGCCTTGTCTGCATTCAATCCCAAATGCCGAAAAACAGGTCTTGATCAAAAAATGTAACATCCTCATGCCCTCCATGCCCCTGGAGAAACATAGCAAGGATTCTCCATAAGGAAAAAAGATGTCCACGAAAGTACCCCGCGGAGTGCGACTGGTCATAGCCCTTGTCGGAAGGCGGAATGTAGGCAAGTCGTCGCTGATTAACACCATCACGGACCAGGAAATCGCCATCGTCTCGGACAAACCGGGCACGACCACCGACCCGATTGCCAAACAGTATGAACTGCTGCCACTTGGCCCCGTCACTTTTTATGACACAGCGGGCCTCGACGACGTTGGCGAACTTGGCGAACTCAGGGTCAAGGCAACCCGAAAAGTTCTCTGGCGTTCGGACGTGGCCGTGGTGGTCATCGGCGAGGAAGGTATCACTCCCCATGACAGGAAAATCATTGACGATATCCGCAGACATAATATTCCATTTCTCCTGACCTTCAACAAAAGAGATCTTCGGGAACCATCAACTGAAGACCTTGCCTACTGCCGGAAAACAGACGTGCGCTTCCTGTCCACCTCGGCCAGGACCGGGGCGAACGTCAATGAACTGAAACAAGCGATCATCGACCTCGCCCCCCCGGAAATGAAGCGCGACCCGATTCTCGCCGGAGATATCATAGGAGAGGGAGACTGGGTAATCTGCGTGGTACCCATTGACCTAGCCGCGCCCAAGGGCCGGCTCATCCTGCCGCAGGTACAGGTCCTGCGCGAGATACTGGACTGCGATGCTGTGGCGATAATCGTCAAGGAGCGCGAAATTGAGGAAGCCTTGTCCAGCCTGAATCGCAAACCCGCATTGGTTATCACCGATTCACAGGTGGTCCTCACCGTGGCCGGGGATGTCCCGGACGACATTCCGCTGACCACTTTCTCCACTCTTTTTGCCCGCTACAAGGGAGACCTGCCTCGCCTCGTTGAGGGGGCGCAAGCCATCGACGCTCTTGAAGACGGAGACACCGTACTCATCGGCGAGGCCTGCTCCCATCACGCCGTTGCTGACGATATAGGACGGGTGAAGATTCCGCGCTGGCTCACACAATACACGGGGAAGGAGCTAGAATTCAAGGTCTATTCCGGCCACG
>JAFLJW010000045.1 GCA_022712815.1 Pseudodesulfovibrio sp.
CTCTCTCCCCCCTTCCCCTTTCCCCCAAACTTTTTGTGGGCACATTCGTGCGGCCGCTCTGTTCGGAGGTCAAGACTGCGAGAATCTGGTTTATCTCTCGTGAGGCAAGAAAGTCAGTTGTTTTAATTGTTATAAACTCAATTTTTCTTAATACACTTACATAAGAGAGCCTTTCGTTCTCGTGCGGCCCTCTACGTCGCCATCCATTTTTTTCTAATCCCGAGGTCCTCTCAGGCGGCGTAGACCCAAAAAGTTTTGAAAGGGGAGTCCAGAGGGGAAACCTTTTGAAAAAGGTTTCCCCTCTGGCCGCCGGAGGCAAAATTATGGATTCAACAAATAACTGTCTCCGGAGTGGACATCGGGGCTGGTGACCCGGCGCATGTTGTCATCTGCGCTGCCCAGCAGCACGACCCGGACACGTTCGCCACCCGGAGTCATGAGGAAATACTCCTCGTAGGCCTTGACCAGTGCGGACTTGGGTACGATGACCGCACCGCCCGGATCGGGTAGATCAATGGTCAACTCGGTACGGATACCGCCACGAAACTCGATATCTCCTTCGGCAATTTCAAGGTCCACGTTGATTTTACGCGTCTGGGAATCAAAGCCCGGAGAAACACGAAGAACCACGGCCTTGATGATTTTGTTCGAGTCCGTAAGCCTGAGGTTTACGGTATCGCCAAGCTCCTTGAGGGCGCGATATTCTTCGCTGGTCAGGGCAAAGGGGACAAGCAGGACATCATAGCGACCGAGCTCAGCCACTTTTTCACCCTTGGTAATCCATTCGCCGGGTTCGATGTAGCGCGTGACCACCTTCCAGCCAACGGGTCCGAGCAGGGAAAACCTTTTCATGCGCTCCATGAGCACGCGTTCCTCAATCTGTTTGCCGCGAAGCTGTTGCAAGGCTGTCTGATAGGCACGAACGTTGTTGTCCAGAGTGGACTGGGCTGCGTTCTGATTCTTTACCAGAGACTTATACCGCTCCATTTCCTTCTTGCTGTATTCCAGATCGCTCTTGAGCCGCTGCTGATCTGCACGATTTCCAGCCAGGTCGAGTTCGATGAAGGTGGTATCAAGTTCGGCGAACAAGCCGTGTTTTCCAAGTGTATCGCCCACATCCACTTTTACCTTGTGAACGCGGCCCGATTCCTCGGAAACCAGGGTCATGGAACTTCTGGCGCGGGTGAAACCAGTCAGGGAAGACCGGCGGGCTGCGGACTGAGCCACGAACGTTTCAGTGGATTTGACAGGAGGCATCGGGTTGGTGTTGGCCTCGGCTTTTTCAACCAGCTCGCTTCCCGGAACAGGGGACTCCTCGGCATTGGCCTGGGCATCTCCTCCAAGGCGATCATTGCCGCACCCGGACAAGGCGACCGCAAGGACCACAAGAAACAGCAAAGCTAAACGTTTTATCATACTACCGCCTGTATTTATTCCAATCTTTATCATTTTTCATGCTCTTTATCTCCTGGTCGCATGCAGAACCACAAGATACGATCCAAAAGAGGATCAAGGTCCAATCCACCGCTCAAAGCCGCCACTTGGCCCGTATTGATCAGGTGTGCCAAGCCATGCACGCCCGACCAGAGAGAAAACACGACTGTATCCGCATCAATGTCCCCGAAAGATCCAAGGGCAAGACATTCTTCCACGTTGGACCGGAAATGAGTATAGGATCGCATGGAACTTTCCGCCCACTTGCCTTCCAGATCAACTTGCTCACAATCGGTACAGAACATGAGCCGGAAATAGCCCGGATTGGTCATGGCAAACCGGATGTAGCCCTTGCCGCTTTCCTTCAATCGCTCAAGCGGGTCAGGGATTTCCCTCATTCTCTCAGCTTGCCTCTGGAGATATAACTCAAAACCCTCGTCTCGCAATACGGACAGTATCTCTCGCTTGTTCTTGAAATATCTGTATATCGCCGCAGGACTATACTCGATGGCACTGGCAATTCGTCGCAACGACACGTTGTCAAAACCATCTTTCACGAAAAGCTGCTTGGCCGCGTCCAGAATGCGCCTGCGCATCTTCTCCTTGTCCCGCTCACGTCGTTTTTGCGTACTCATACCTCTCGCCTAGCAAACGCCATTCACTTTGTAAACACTGTTTACCTTTTGTAACTATTTGTAACATACCACACAATTTCGAAAGAGCTTGACAAATCCTGCCAATTTAGTGGTTCACGGCCTTGTTGGTTTGCAAAACGCTCTTCATGGCTGCCGAGATAATCAGATGGTGAAAGGGCCGTATCAAGTTGAAATAGATCGATCCGGCCCAATTTCGATATCGAACGACCGTAATCAGATGAAACTGCTTCATGCCCTCTTGTCCGTCCTGGGGCTGAACGAGCACGCCAAGGGCCGCTCCCAAATGGCTCTCCTCACCAATGGCCACCCAGTATGTCTCGCCATCTGAATCGGCCACGGTGAAAAACAATGCCTCCTGCCCGGCCTCGACCGGCAGGGTTTCAGCCGTCAGACGGTCCTTTCCCGTTGCATCGCTCTTGCCTTGCCCCAAAATCCTGAGCAGCCAGACCCTGATTCTCCACAAAATCTGCATCCAGCCGGGCTGATATGACAGGACCCCAGCCATGAATTCACGGAGAGAAAGGGTTCCCGTACCGCTTTTCACGTCCACATGGTCTGCGCCGTCCAGATACTCGGCCAATGCTGGTGTCTGCTTGAATTCATTCATATCCATAACTTTTCTCCTCTCAGACCAACACGCCACCAAGGACGATGTCCCACAATGGCACAACCTTGGCGACCTGGGCCTCCGGGTCAAATCGATCCTGCTTGAGACCATCAATAAGACCATTGAGATACAGTCCCCAACACAGGGCTGCCACCTGTTCGCCGTTGATGTCCGGCTTGACCTCACCACGCTCCTTGGCCGCCTCGATCAGTTCACCCATAAGGGAAATGGCAACATTGATTTGCAAATCAAAAGGTTCGCGCCACTCGCCCCGGGTGAACAACGCCTCCTTGACCACAACACGAAGATATCGGGTTTGTGTCGAATAATATCCATATATTTCACGTAGTATGTAGAGAAGCTGCTCCCTGACAGGCTCATCACGAGGTACGGACTCAATGGCTTCCATTGATACACACCCGATTTCCTCATGAAAGCTAGCGAGCAAAAGTGATTTTTTGTCCTTGAAATGCAGTGAAATCGTGCCAAGTCCCACGCCTGCGGCCTTGGCCAGCGCACGCATGGTCGTTTTCTCAAACCCACGCTCGGTTATCAGCACCCTGGCCGCATCCTGAATCTGTTGCCGGGTTTCATTTTTTTGTCGATCCCGCAGGGACAAGTCATCGTTGTCTTTCATAATACCTCTTCTGAACGCGTTCATTCACTGAACTTGTTCAGTAGCGGCGCCTGCTTTAATTGTCAACACCCGCCGAATTATTCGACCCGACCGGTGTCCAGAAGAAGTATGGGTGATGACTATCGCAATGAAGCCACGAGGGCCCCCACCAGTGGGTAGGTGAAATCGCAGATGCCCCTGGTGTCTGGAACAGAACCGCGCAGCACCATGATCATGCCCAACAGGTAATATGAAACAAATGCCCGAGCCGCCAGCGTCTCATCCACATTTTGCCGAATCTCACCCCGCCGTTTGGCAGCCTGAAACAAGGCAGCTACCTCGACAGAAAACCGCCAAAGCATGGTCTCATAGGCCTCCCGCCACCCTTCATTGCTGAAGAAAACTTCACGCATGACCTGCAATGAACTGTGCTGATGTGCGACAAAAAACTCAAAACGATATTTGAGAAAATACTTCAATTGATCATCAAGCTGTGATTTTGGCAGGTTTTCCAAGGTTTTTTGGGCAACCAGATCAAGCTCTTCCTGCAAAAGAGTAAAAACAAGCGTGGATTTCTTTGGAAAATGCCGGTGCATAGCTTCAATATCCATCCCGACTTCAGACGCTATATCCAACAGACTGACACCTTTCATTCCCGTTTTGCGAAAATGCTTTCGTGCTGCCTCCAGAACATTTTTCCGTTCCTTCCTCATACCGCCTCCGATCTTTTTCGTCCTGATCCATAAAATCTCATTCGAGAATCTCTCAGTCAAGTATTAACTCTTTGCTCAAAGCCTTGCCCAGATGCGTATCGACTTCTTTCCGACCGAAAAGTCCAACCAACTTTCACGGCCTCCGCAATGGCAAAACAATAGCCAGCTATCTATTATTAAATAGCTGGCTATCTAAGTTCTATGCTGAATGCACCAACTTGAAATTGTTGAACTATCGACTAACTCTTCAAAACGTCGAGGATTTCGATATTCGCGGCTTGCCATGCAGGATATGCACCCGCTGCAACGCCGAGAACGCAGGAGCCAACCAATGTAAGGCCAAGGCTCGCGGGTTCAAGGATGACCGGCAAGCCAGCCAGAGAGCAACCTACGGTCACCAGGAGCATGGTCGCCAGGACACCGCAGGCTCCGCCTATTCCGGCCATCAGTCCTGATTCAAACAGGAACTGCCTGACAATGTCCTGCCGCCGACCGCCCACGGCACGGCGTACTCCAATCTCCACACGACGCGCCCTGACCACCAGAATCATGATCGAAAGTATGCCCATTCCGCCCACGGCAAATGAAATGGACGAGGTGATACCCCCCAAGGTTGTCATAAGTGCCAAGGCTTGTTGCTGCAATTTGATGGCATCTTTCGGAGAGAGTGTGCTGAAATCCTCGTCCTCGCCTTCTTCTATCCTGTGTCTGGCCCTCATGACGGCCCGGGCAGACTCTTCCACAACCGAAAGCCCGGCATCCTTGGACAACCGCAGGAAAACCCCGCTGATCCAGCGTTGGTTGCTGGCCCGGCGCATGTACGTGGTTATGGGCAGGAACATCTGCTCATCCTGATCCTCGCCAGAGACATCGCGCCCTTTGTTCTCCATCACTCCGAGGACTCTGAAGCCAGCCCTGTAAAGATACACGATCTGGCCGATGGCTTCTTCTGGTCTGTCAAAGAGACGCTCGGCTATTTTCTGACCCAGAACACAAACCTTGGCCCGGTCTTCGACCTCTTTCCAGTTGAAAAACCGGCCCGCGCTTGGGTAAAAATTACGGATAACCTGATAGTTCGGCCAGGCGGCCATGAGTTTTGCGTTTACAGCCTTGCCCTTTGCCCGAACCTGCATAGTTTGGGAGACAAAAGGAGTCCCGTCCATGACGGAAGGAACGCCATCTATGACGGCCTGCGCATCACCTAGGGTAAAATTCATGGAACGGCCCGAGACACGGACGCCTCCACCTCGACGAAATCGCATCTGCCCTGCCATAACAGCATAAAGGTTAGGGCCCAGCTTTTCTGTTTCCATCTCAGCCTGCCTGACCATAATCTTGGAAACATGCTGCACACCGGTAAAAGCAAAGGCACCAAGGAAGACACCTAATATGGCAAGGATGGCGCGCCATTTGTGAATGGCGAGAGATGACATGGCTATTCTTAAATTTAAAGGCAAAGGCATACTTAATCGTCCTGAATTATTCTATTTGCCGACGAAGGCGGCGAGCAAAAAAATTTACGACTCGTATATCTCTTTATTCCACACAATATTACCATTAAAAATATATTGCCACAAACGCTCCATGGCATGCCCTGTGTTCTTCTCATCCAGCGGATCATCTTCGACCAGTTTCAAGGCGTATTCATAAAAGGCCCTGGGACGAGTCCTGAGTCTTTCCCTGGTAACGCAAAACAAGCCCGCAGGTGCGCGAACAATTATCTGCTCAGGTGCAACCGCATCGAAAAGTCGCTCGAAAATTTCGGCAACAGGAATATCACGACCCCATCCGGCCCAACGCCCCTCATTTTCTGGCTTGTGTAAATCGTGTGGCTGACCAAGTCCATCACACTTTAACTTGAACCAGGCCAATCCCTTGAACGGAACACTCTTGTCCACAACATCCGCAAGCATGGTCCGCAAGGTCTCAACCGAACCGCGCTCCCGATCATCAATGTGATCAAAAGGGTCTCCCTGCAAAAAAACATTCATGTCAGCCAAATTGTCATACTCGCGCACTATATGAGAAAGGTAGGTCTGTGCTTCACGCCCTATATTTCGCAGTGGAGTTGAGTTTTCCAAGGAATCTCCACCCTTGTTATACACAACGTAATCATACCCAAGCTCCTCTGCCCAGACAACGTCCTCACGGTATCTGGCTATGATCACTTTGACATGCTCACCCATTATCACCACCTCTTTAAGACAACCCAACCGCAACCTTCTTCAGAACAAAGGCCCGAACGTATGTCGGTTGCTCGTCAGAGGACCTGCCGCCAGAGCCATAACCAACACTCTGCACGCTGCCCATGGGCATGGCTCCGACTTCGTCCACAATGGTCCGCAAGATGGCCAGTCCTGTGGGTGTTGCCCGCTCCATTCCGCACTCGGAGCCAAAGGTAGTCAGCCCTCGCACCAATTCAGCACAAGCCGGTGCCGGTACTGGCAATCTGCCATGAGCACACTCAACGAATCCCGAGCCAAGATCAATGGGAGAGTATGTCACGGAGTCCACCTCAAGAGCATTCAAAAGCACCATGACTCCAACAATGTCCACAATGGTATCCACAGCACCTATTTCATGAAAATGGACATCGTTCAAACCAACACCGTGGACCTTGGCCTCGGCCTCCCCAAGTAGTCTCAAGGCACGGCCAGCCAACTCAGCCGTTTTTCCGTCAAGTCCACTATTCTTAATTATATCAAGCAAATTCGTATATGTTCTAAGAGGCTGATCTGCCGTCTGCAAGACTTCAACGTGCCTTGTTAGGATGCCTGCGACCTTTCTCTCCGACCATTCAAGGCCGAATCCATCGAGTCCGAGGCGGGAAAGCTCTTGTTCCAGAAAGGAAAAGCCGTTGACCTGATCAGACAACTGATCCAGTGCGTGACTCAGTGATGCCAGCAGCATGTCGCCGCTTACTCCGGTAGAACAATCGAGATAAAGAGAATGCAATTCAAACTCCTAGGTTGAGATAAAATAACCTGAAACATCGTAACCACTCAGCCGGGGACCGGCAACCTCGTGCAAAAAATTGCCTATTCAGCCTGAAGCAACGGACCTCGGCATAATTATTTCAGTGTCTGCTGTCTCGCCATATTATTAATTTTATGAGCCATAAACCCGGCTCCGAAGCCATTATCAATATTGACGACAGCAATGCCCGGCGCACAGGAATTGAGCATGGTCAGCAGTGCAGCCAGCCCTTGAAAACTCGCACCATACCCAACGCTGGTCGGCACCGCGATGACCGGGGCCGCAGCCATACCACCAACGACCGAAGGAAGTGCGCCATCCATGCCAGCCACGGCTATGATCGCCGAGGCATCAGCCAGCTTGTCCATGACGGAAAACAGACGATGGATGCCTGCCACGCCGCAATCATAATGACGCTCCACCCGGCTGCCCAGAAATTCAGCTGTTCCGGCGGCTTCCTCGGCCACCGGCAAATCAGATGTTCCCGCAGAAACAACCACAATCTTCCCGCCGGGATCACTGTGAGGATCGCCCACTACCAGCAGGCCGGAAACCTCGTCATACCGTGCATCAAGGACTTTCGTCACGGCATTGTAATGTGCTACGTCCGCCCGGGTTCCCAAGACACGGCCATTGTGGCTGACTATCTCCTGAAATATAGTTGCCACCTGCTCAGGGGTCTTACTCTCGCAATACACAACCTCCGGCCCACCGGCACGGAGTTCCCGGTGAAGATCGATCTTGGCGCAACCGGCATCAACAAAGGTATGGCGCATCAGCCTCTGCTTCAGCTCATCCCTTGTGACCTGCCCGGCCTCAAAGTCGTCCAGTAACGTGTCGAGACTCATTCGCTCCACTCCTTAAATAAGACTGATCTTAGCCCAATCCCTTTGATCAACGCCGCGAATTTATCACGATTTTCGTTTATTATATCAACGAACTGCGGCAAATACTCCACGGTTACCACCAGATTATCAGGCCGCGCCCGCAGGGTCTCGACCCCGCGCTCTTGAAAAAACGATTCCATGACCTGCACCCTGTTCAAGGTCTCTCTGCTCAACGAGTTGCCTACCGGAATCCGAGTCGCCAGACAGCTTTCCGACGGGGCATTCCAATTGGGCAAACCATTGACTCGCGCCAGTTCCCTGACCTTGCCCTTGCCAAGGCCAGCCTCCAGAAGCGGCGAAAAGACACCATGCTCCCGCACGGCCCTGAGTCCCGGTCTGGCCGGATCGTCGTCCCTGTTGGTGCCGTCCACGATCAGGCAAGCGTCCCCGTATTCGAGGGACATCAATTCAAAAATTGCGTTTTTGCAATGATAACATCGGGTTTCGTCATTTCGCCGTATGCGCTCGTTATTCAGAACCTGCGCCAGAAGCGGATGATGCTCAATCCCTATATGCTCGGCGATCTCGACAGCCCGTGTAAAATCGCGGCGGGCCGTCAGTTCGCTATGAACAGTCACGGCCACCGCAGACTTGCCAAGCGCAGCATGGGCGGCCGCAGCCACAAGCGCACTGTCCACGCCGCCGGACAGGGCGACCACGACATGATCATGTCCTGTGGCGCGAATCGCCAGCAGCTTGGAAAGGGCTTTCATATCCATGGCAGGAGCCTAGCGCAGGCGCAGATGCGGTTCAACTTCTTTCCGCTTCTATTAATTATCAATGACCTTAATTTCCCGCCACGGTCCCTTGCGGAATCGGTACATGAC
>JAFLJW010000252.1 GCA_022712815.1 Pseudodesulfovibrio sp.
ATTGAGGGGTAGTAGCTGAATTTGTGCCCAATGCGGTTTTTGAGCCGGTGGGCCTTGGTAGGCCTGGGATTGTGTCCGCTGGCTTCCTGGGTAAAGAGGCTGGACATGCAATTGTCCCAGGTCCGAAGCCGGACCCCTTCCCTGCCACACTTTTCATCGGTGATATTGAAACAATAACAGGTGGGACAAAGGTAAGTGCAGGCACCGCAACTGATACATTTGCTTGAAACATCTTCCCAGAATGCCATGTCGTCGAACAGGGCCAGAAGCTTGTCCTGCGCTCCGGAAATGTCCGGGGCCTCACCCATGAGTTCATTGGCTTTCTGTTTGACGTTCTCGGCCTCGCCGGTCTTGCCGTCACCATCTGCAAGCAGGGAACTTCCAAGCAACCCCTTGCCTGTCTCAGTGATTCCTTCCAGCAGCCAGCCGCCGGTGACAGGTGTCATGAGAACATCAGACCCATCGGGCGAGGCAGGACCGCCGCCGACCCAATTGCAGAAACAGGTGGTGGCCGGTTTTTCACAGACAAGGCTGATCAGGGCCGTATTCTGACGGCGGGCAAGGTAGTTCTTGTCCATGACCTTGTCCGAACAATAGACACGATCAAATGTCTTGAATCCCGCCGCATCGCAGCTTCGTCCACCGATGACGATGGTAGGGGTATCATCTATTTTTTCGTGCAATTTCAGAGAGACATTCTGAATGGCTTCGGGGTCTTTTGAATACCTGAAAGTCATCAGCGAGTCGCACTGAGGGAAGATGGAACTCTTGGGCGAAACCGTGGCGCGTTCCGTCAGGACAGGCTCACTTTCTTCGTCAAAGAGGCGGAATACGACCGCATTCCCTTCCTTTTTGGGCACAAAAGTACGATGTGTTTCGGCCAGCTCTTTCAACCAGGGAACCAGTTGCTCATTTGCAAGAAACTTAGCGGGCATTACCATCCCCTCTCATTGATATTGTCTTCTTCAACCTTAAAGGAAAGCAACGGGGTCTTGGCATCGATGAGCGTACCCGCCTTGTATGCAAAAAGTTCTTTGATTTCCTTATTCATCTTTCGTTTGAGCAGAAGCAGAGGCAGGCCTACCGGACAGGCCCGCTCACATTCGCCACACTCGGTGCAGCGACCTGCGAGGTGCATGGAATGAATCATCTGAAAAAACCACTTGTTCTGTACGGTGTCTTCCTGGGTGATCCAATGCGGGTCACGGCTCTGGGCCACGCAGTGATCCCGGCACACACACATGGGACAGGCGTTGCGGCAGGCGTAGCAACTCACACAACGGCTCATGTTACTCACCCAGAAGGCCATCCGGTCTTCCAGGCTCATGTCCTCGAATTCATCCACGTCCGTGTACTCGTCTTCAGCTTCCTCGGTGATTGGATCACCGATGAACACGTCCGAGAGCAGCGCGTTATGGTATTGACACCGGCTACACTTGTTGGCGGCAACATCTTCCAGCTTGAACGCATGGTTCGTGCCGTCCACGGTTATGTTCAGGGAATCCCCGTCTACTTCGGTACTTTCAATGTAGTCGAGCGAGCCAAGGTTATCCTGAATTTTTCGCAGGGACACGACCCCGGTGCAGGGCAGGCCGAACACCATGATATCGTCGCGCTTGATCAGTTTTTCCTGAAGCAACTGGATGACGGAACGGCTGTCGCAACCCTTGACGACCACGCCGACCTTCTTCCCCTTGAGAGAAGGAAGGTAGGTGGCGAGGTTGTGTACGCACAGTGGTCCCCATATCATCTTGTCCACATCATCCTCGGTCCGCATGAACAGCGGGCTTGCGCGCAGGGAATCAAATCCCTGCTCCCAGCCGACAACCATGTCGAGTTCGGGGAGGTTTTCTTTTATTTTCTCTTTCAATTCATTCAGATACTGCATTGTATTCTCCATGAAATACGGCCATTACAGGGCGGTTGCAGCCAGGATTTGGGCCTTGGCAATCATGGTGGCATCAATCACGGGTGCGGGACCCAGTTCGTGAATGCCCTCCGTGAATTTTTCCACCACGGTTTTCCATTTCTGGCCTTCGGACGCAGAGACCCACGTGTATTCAAACCGCCGTGTATCAATGCCCAGTACGGGCAGAAACCGTTTGAGCACTTCAAGCCGCCGCCGGGCATAATAATTGCCTTCCGAATAATGGCAATCCCGGGGGTGACAGCCTGAGACGAGCACTCCGTCGGCTCCGTTGACCAGGCTTTTCAGTACGAACAGCGGATCAACGCGGCCCGAACATGGAACACGGATAATGCGCAGATCCGTGGGTTGCTGGAAGCGTCCCACACCGGCGGTGTCGGCACCGCCGTAGGAACACCAGTTACAAAGAAAGCCGACTATTCGAAGCTCTTTTCCAGAGTCTGCTGACATAATACATTGACCTCCGCGAGAATCTGGTTGTCAGTAAAGTTTTGCAATTGAATGGCACCTTGGGGGCAAGTGGATGTGCAGATGCCGCATCCCTGGCAAATAGTTTCAATGACGTTGCTCTTTGTCATGCCACGGAAATCAATTTCCTCGATGGCTCCAAAGGGGCAGGTCTCGATACATTTGCCGCAACCCACGCAGCGTTTGATATCCACGACGGAAACCTGAGGATCGCTTTCAAGCTGATCCTTGGAAAACAGGACAAGTACCTTGGCAGCGGCTGCGCTTCCTTGCCCGACCGATTGCGGGATATCCTTGGGGCCTTGACAGGAGCCGGCAAGGAACACACCGGCAGTATTGGTCTCTACAGGACGCAGCTTGGGATGGCTCTCCATGTAAAATCCATAGTTATCATAGGAGATACGCAATTTTTCGGCCAATTTCGAGGCTCCTACGGCAGACTCGGCACCAACGGCCAGGACCACCAGATCCGCCTCGATCTCTACCTGCTTTCCAAGCAGGGTGTCCGCTCCGCGAACCACCAGACTGCCGTTCTTGGGGTAGAGCATGGAAACCCGACCACGCACATACTGCGTTCCGTATTCTTCCATGGCCCGGCGAATAAACTCGTCATAGAGTTTTCCGGGGGCACGGATGTCCATGTAAAAGACATAAGATTGGGAATCAGGCATGTGGTCTTTGGTCAAAATAGCCTGTTTTGCCGTATACATGCAGCAGAATCCAGAGCAATATGGACGTCCAATGGATTTGTCCCTGGACCCGACACACTGAATGAAGACTATGGTCTTCGGCTCTTTTCCATCAGAGGGACGCTTAACATGCCCCCCGGTTGGGCCGGAGGCCGAAAGCAGCCGCTCGTACTGCATGGAGGTGATAACGTCGGGATAGCGACCACCGCCGTATTCTCCATACTTGGTATAGTCGAAAAGGTCGTAACCCGTGGCAACAATGATTGCGCCCACAGGCTCAGTAACTATTTCATCCTGCTGGTCATATTGAATTGCATTTGTGGGACATACTTTTGCACATATGCCACATTTGTCTTTGATCAATTTGATACAAAAATCGGCATCAATTGAAGCTTTCTTGGGGATTGCCTGGGGAAAGAGGATGTTGATGGCCGTGGTGGTGCCGACTTCTTCATTGAAGTAGTCCGTGGATTTCTTGCTTGGACATTTTTCCATGCAGAGTCCGCATCCGGTACATGCATCCCAGTCCACGTAGGTGGCTTTTTTCGTGATGGCGACCTGATAGTTACCTACATAGCCATCAATTTTTTCCACTTCCGAAGCGGCGTAGAGCGTGATGTTCGGATGCTGGGCAACGTCCACCATCTTGGGGCCAAGAATGCAACTGGAACAGTCCACAGTCGGGAAGGTCTTGTCCAGCTTGGACATCTTTCCGCCGATGGAAGTGGTCTTTTCCACAAGGATGACATCGAGTCCTCCATCTGCACAGTCGAGGGCGGCCTGGATACCGGCAACACCGCCGCCTATGACGAGGACGCGCTTGTTGATATCGAATTTCTTTGAAATGAGAGCCTTGCCCTGCGTGAGCTTGGCAACAGCCATGGCCACGAGGTCCAACGCCTTTTTGGTGTTGGCTTCCTTGTCCTTGCCTACCCAGGAGACATGCTCGCGGATATTGGCCATTTCAAACATGTATCGGTTCAGACCCGCCCGTTCCAAAGTCTTGCGAAAGGTGGGTTCATGCATGCGGGGCGTGCAGGAAGCGACCACGACACCGTCAAGATCAAGATCCTTGATGGCGTTGATGATACCGTCCTGACCAGGTTCCGAGCAAGCGTACATAGTGTCGCTGGCAAAGGCCACATCAGGCAGTTTGCGGGCCTCTTCGGCTACTTTGACAACATCAACGGTGCCTGCAATGTTACTGCCGCAATGACAGACGAAAACTCCTATTTTCATGCTAGTTGCCACTCCTTCGGACTACGCTCTCTTCGAGAGCTTCGGCCTTTCTGGCTTCCATTTTGCGGAACGCCTTTCCGGGGTCCACACACAGCTTCTTCATGCCCAGGTCTGCTTCGTCCAGCCCCAGAGCCATTCCGATGAGTTGTGTGTAGTAAAAGATGGGCATTGCATGGTTGGTCTTGTTGGCGGAATTGATCTGGCCCTGTCGCAAATCCAGATTCATCTGGCACAGGGGACAGGCCGTGACCATCGCTTCCGCGCCACAGTCTTCAGCCGCGTCCAGCAATTTGCCGGACAGATGCATGACGATGTCCTTGCGGGCAACTCCGTAAGAAGCCCCGCAACATTCGACTTTCAGGGGAAATGGGGTAATTTCAATACCCAGAGCCTCCATGAGGCGGTCCATGGCGATGGGATTTTCACAATCATCAAAATCCATGACATCGGGTGGGCGATTCATGATGCAACCGTAATAGGGAGCAAGTTTCATCCCGGTCAGGGGACGAACCACTTTTTCCTTGAGCTTTTCTGGTCCCACCTGTTCGTAAATGACTTGCAGAACAGACATGATCGGCAATGTATTGTTGACCGGTTTTTCCAGAAGTGCGTTGGTTTTCGCCCTGAAAGTTTCGTCTTTCATCCTGTGGCTGGCGGTCTTCAGGTTGGTCAGGCAACTGGGACAGGGTGTAATCACGCCGTTGACAATCATGCCCTCGGCCTGACCCAGGTTACGAGCTGACAGAGCAGCGGACAGGGTGTGGTCCACGGTGTGTGCGGGAGTGGACCCGCAACAACTCCAGTCAGGAATCTCCTGAAGAGTAATCCCCAAGGCCTTGCAGACGGCCTGACTGGATTGCTCGTACTCGATGGAGGTGCCTTGGCCGGAACATCCAGGGTAATATGCATAAGAGAGAGAAGAACTCACGAACTGCGCTCCTCATTAAAGCGTTTGAATATTTCACTGACTTCTTTCTTGCCGATCATCGTATGCGGCTTGAGACTCAGCTTGCCATTGGGTATGAGGTGCATCCCCAGATCAATGTCCGTAAACATACGCCCTGTCTTGGTCATGTAAGTGGCCATCAGACCCATTTCATGAACCCGTCCATGGCGTTCAACGGAACTCAGGAAAGCATCCCAGAAAATCTTGACTCTGCGTTCGGTTGCGTGACCGGCCCGACGGGACATGTGCCGCAGCACATCCATGATACGGGCGACATCTATGTCGTTGGGGCAACGAGTGGTGCAGGATTCACACGAAGCGCACAGCCACAAGGACTTGCAGGAAAGAACCTGCTCGCGCTGCCCGACCTGAACAAGACGCATCACCTGATTGACTGGGAGGTCGTAGAAAGTCGTGTACGGGCAACCGGCAGTACAGTTGCCGCATTGGTAGCAGAGACTCATGTCCTGCTCACTTTCCTTTTCCACCTGGTTAATAAAATCCGCATCACAAGCAGTATTGAGGCGTATTGTGTTCATAGGGGCGCGTTCCGCATTGTTGTGCAAAGTTGGGGCTTTCTTTGCTGTTTAAACTCAGTAGGTTCATTGCCCGGTTGTCTTCGGTAATACGGAAGGATCAGAAAACCATCTGACTCTATCCGTTCTCTGTATAACCAGCAGACAGGAACCCGGAGGCGGCAAGCCACCCCCGGGGGGAATTCAGATAGTTTCTTACAGAGCGGCCTTGTAGATGGCTCTGACATCGTCGTCGGTGGGACGACGCGGGTTGGTGAAACCGCATGCATCCTTCTGGGCATTGGCGGTCATGGTGTCGATATCCTTGGCGCTGACATTTTTGCCGTAGCGCTTGCCAAGTTCGATCAGGCCAGCCGGAATACCGACATCTTCGGACAATTTGCGGATGGCGCTCAGGCATTTCTCAGCGGCGTCACGCGGGGAGAGTCCTTCGACGTTCTCGCCCATGATTTCTGCCATCTTGACGAAGCGGTCAATCCTGGCGATGAGGTTGAACTCTTCAACGTAAGGCAGCAGGATGGCGTTGCATTCGCCATGGGGCAGGTCGTAGAAACCGCCCAACTGGTGAGCCATTGCGTGAACGTGACCCAGGGATGCGTTGTTGAATGCCATGCCGCCGAGGTACTGTGCGTAGCACATGCCTTCACGGGCATCGATGTCCTGACCGTTGGCAACTGCGCGGCGCAGGAACTGGAAGACCAATTCGATGGACTTTTCAGCACATGCATCGGTCATGGGGGTGGCGATGGTGGAAACGTATGCTTCAACGGAGTGAGTCAGAGCGTCCATGCCGGTGGCAGCAGTCAGCGCCGGGGGCATGCCCATCATCAGCAGCGGATCGTCAAGAGCGATACCGGGAGTTACGCGCCAGTCAATGATTGCCATTTTAACTTTGCGGGAAAGATCGGTAATAATACAGAAACGAGTCATTTCGGAAGCGGTACCGGCAGTGGTGTTCACTGCAATGTAAGGAGGCATGGGATTGCTGGACTTGTCCACGCCTTCGTAGTCATGAATCTTGCCGCCGTTGGCGATGACGAGGCCGACACCCTTGCCACAATCATGGGAGGAACCGCCACCCAGAGTGATCAGGCTGTCGCATTTTCCTTTCTTGTAGAATTCCACACCTTCGGCAACGTTGGCATCGGTCGGGTTCGGGATGGTCTTGTCATAGACTGCGTATTTCATCTTGGCGTCGTCGAGCAGGTCGGTGATCTGCTTCAGGATACCTGCGCCGACAATACCCCGGTCAGTAACGATCAGAGGCTTTTTACCGCCAAGGGCGCGAATCTTTACGGGAATTTCCTTGGAAGCACCAATGCCGATAAGAGTAACGCTGGGAATAAAAAATCCGTTAACCTGTTCAACTACAGCCATGACACAACTCCTTTTAAGTAGGGTTTAGTTGTTTGACGGAATAGTCCGTCTCGGTGACCACGATACTTGATCTCCATAAAGCAACTACCACGCCAAACGCGTTTAGGCTGTAATTACAGCAAGTTAAAACATTCGGAGGTTTGACCTGACCAATTCGTGGGACAAAATACCCCGTCCCTCTGTGGCGTTTTGGCGATCCACAGGCAAGGAATCTTCTGCTAAACCCTTATTTTTCGGTGAGTTAAAGAGGGGTGTGTCATTGTGATACGAAAAGAGGGCCATTGGGTCAAAAAAATACGGAACCCAATTGGAGCCTTTTACAGAGAATATTTTTGAATTTTTCTGTAGAGTGTTTTTCGCCCAATCCCCAATATTTCAGAGGCTTTACACTTATTTCCATTGTAAACGGCAAGAATGTTTTTGATATGTTCGCGTTCCATGGATTCAAGAGACATGGGCGGGGCAGCGGCTTTGTCGGTCCCGTTGGTTGCGGTCAATTCCTTGGGCAACGTTGATTCCGTGATAATGCCGTTGTCGGATAATATAAGGGCGCGTTCCAGGACATTGCGCAACTCACGGACATTTCCCGGCCAGTCATACCGCAGCATCAACTGCATTGTTTTTTCAGGTATGACACACTGCCGCTGGTTGGTGTTCAACCGGTTCAAGAAGTGTTCCGCCAGCAGGGGCAGGTCCTCCTTGCGCTTCATGAGCCTTGGTATATGGATATTGAAGACGTTGATGCGATGAAAAAGGGCTTCATTGAACTGTCCGTCTTCCACAGCCTTGGTCAGGTTGCGATTGGTGGCGAAAAGAAATCGTACATCCGCCCTGCGCTCCTCGCTTTCCCCCATCCGCCGGAACGCCTTGGTTTCCAGCACGCGTAACAAGGATGCCTGGACATCTTTTGACAAGTCACCGATTTCGTCCAGGAACAATGTCCCGGTGTGTGCCAGTGAGATAAGTCCTTCTCTGGCTTCGGATGCTCCGGTAAACGCCCCCTTCTTGTGTCCGAACAATTCCGAGTGCACCAATTCCCGCTGGAGCATGGCGCAATTCTTGATGATCAGCGGTTGAGACGCACGACTGCTTGTCATGTGGATGGAGCGGGCCACCACATCTTTCCCCGCACCGCTCTCACCGGTAATAAGTACGGGTACTTCCGATGATTTGAGCCTGTCGATGAGATACTTGATGTGCTTGATTGGCTCGGATTTGCCGATGATTATCTTGTTGTCGCTGTTTGACCGCTGGGTGTGGCGCAGGCTCCTGTTCTCCCGCTGAAGGCAAACGCGCTGATACGCCCGGTCAAGGACCAATTCCAACTTGTCCAATTTGAATGGTTTGGTTATATAATCGTACACCCCCAGGCGCATGGCCTTCACTGCGTTATCAATGTCGCCGTGTCCTGTAATGAGTATTATTTCCACATCCCGAACCTGTCCCTTGAACTCGGCATAGAGGTCCAGGCCGTTTGCGTCCGGGAGTCTGATGTCCAGAATGATAACATCGTATGCATGCTTTTTCAGAAGTTTTCGTGCTTCTCTGGCGCATGTGGCGGTGTGAATGAATCGTTCGTCAGACTCCAGTTCTTTTTTCAGGAGCTTGAGGATGCTTTCCTCATCATCAACAATGAGGACTTTATATGGCGTGTGCATGGGAATTAGCCTTGTCGGGTTGGAAGGATGACAATGAACCGTGAACCTAGGCCAACCTCACTCATCACCCTGATCTCTCCATGATGTTCCTTGACTATGTTATAGCAAGTGGACAATCCGATCCCGATACCTTTGCCCACGGGTTTGGTCGTGAAGAACGGGTCGAATAGTCTGTCATGGATGTCCGGGGAAATACCGCAGCCGGTGTCGGCCACTTCAAAAACGATTTTGTCTTCATTCATCAGATATGATCTGATGGAAATCGTGCCCTGCTGCTCTGCAAGGGAGTCGGTCGCATTGGTCAGCAGGTTGAGTATGACTTGTTTCAGTTGAGGCTCATTTGCGTTGATGATCGGCAGACTCTCGTCGAGATCAACGCTCAGTGTCATGTTTTTCACCTGTTTCAAGTGGTAGCCGAGAAGTTTGATGGTTTCCCTGATGACGGTGTTCAGATTGACAATACCGCAGACAGATGATTTTGGATGCCCGAAAGTGAGCAGGCCTTGAACGATTTCCTGGCAGCGGTGACATTCCTTGTGGATGGTTTTGGTGTATTCTTCGAAATCCTTGACAAGAGGCTCCGGGAGCTTGCCCTTGAGTTTGGCGACCTTGCGCTGGATACCTTCCGCATAACCGGAAATAGCCATGAGGGGATTGTTGATCTCATGGGCTACACCTGTGGCCAGGGTGCCCACGGTGGCCAGTTTCTCAGCCTGATAATACTTGGCCTGATACTCCTTTTCAAGAGTGACATCGCGTTTGAAGATCAATATGCGATCTTCAGGGAGATCAAGACTTTTGAGCGGTGAGGCAATCATTTCAAACTGCCGTTTGCGGTTGTTGATTGTAAAGACTGCGGTCTCCTTGCACACTGTATTGGTGGACAAAGAGCGGAAGGCAGGACATTCCGGGCAAGGGGTCTTGGAGTTGCGGAATAGTTTATAGCAGTATTCGCCTTCTGCATTCTCTTCATCAAAAAGTTCGTTAAAAACATGATTGACCGAAATAATGCGCAGATCCTCTGAGAGCACCATCATGACATCGGTAATGCCATCCAGAATAGCCGCGATTTCCCTGCGCTGACTTTCGGACTTCTTGTTGGAGGCTCTTAGTTTTTCGATGGAAGATTGCAGTTCCTGAAAGAAGCCGAGCTTTGAATGCTCAATGCCGATGAGATCGTCCAGAGAAGTGAATGGACTCATTACCAGGCCTCCTCACAAATGTTCATGAGATCCTGCCAGTTCGCAGGCCTTGGGTTGGTGAGATGACAGACATCGCGAGTCGCGATCTTGCATATTTTTTCCAGCGAGGCCTTGTGAGGAACTATCTTGTGCAGTTTGGTGTTTAGCCCAAATTCCGCGAATAGTTTTTCCAGAGTGTTTATGCCGAGTTCGGCAGCCTGGATGTCCGGACAGACACGAGGGCCGGAAATGTACCTACCGATAGTGCCCATTTTTTCAATACATGATGGCAGGTTATATCGCATAACCGAAGGCAGAAGGATGGGATGCACCCAACCATGAAGGACGTCACAAACACCCCCCAGGGAATGGGCCAGGGCGTGAAGCGTACCGAGGCTTGCATTACTGAATGACATGCCCGCCGCAGTGCTGGCGATGGAAAGATTTTCAAGAGCCTTGCTGTCCCCGTCTTCCGCAGCGGGTTTGATATTCTTGATAATGAGTTCTATGGCTTTTAAGGCATTCATTTCCGTGAAGGGCGAGGCAAGCTTCGAGACATAGGACTCGACGGCATGGGAAAGGGCATCGATCGCCGAAGCCAGGGTGAGGTCCCTCCCCTGAGTGGTCAATATATGAGGATCAATGATGGAGATATTCGGAACCAGTGAGCGACTGATGATGGACATTTTAACTTCGCGCTCCACATCGGTAATAATGCAGAACTGGGAAATATCCGAACTACTGCCTGCGGTGCTTGGAATCAGGATCATCGGAGGAAGGGGGCGCATGATGCGGTTGGCTCCCTCGTAGTCGCGAATTTTTCCACCGTTGCCGACAATGATGCCGATACCCTTGGCCGCATCCATGGGACTGCCGCCCCCGAGGGCAACAATGACGTCACACCGTTCTTCAAGGTAAATCTCTGCGCCTCGGTGTACCTGTTTGTCGCGAGGGTTTGACTTTACATCGTTGAAATACACGCAATCCAGCTTTTCCGTACGAAGAATGCCTTTGACCATGTCCACCCAGCCTGCATCCTCAAGGCCTTGATCGCTGACGAAAAAAATTCGTTGAGCACCAACTCTCCTGGCGCATTGGGCCAAATGAGTGATGGCACCATCTCCGAAAATAATGTCCGGTATAGCGAATTTGGTGTTGAGCACGGAACATCTCTCCTTTTAAGGTCAAGAATTCTTGGGTATTCAAATGAAATCCTGACACGGGGTGGGCTTGGTCACCGCTTGGATACGATTGCTTTATTTCATCAACAATATGGCGTTACTTATCTTGCCAGAAAGGTCTTCGTCTAAACCAAAAGTCTTACTGCATTGGGCCAGCACTGAGGTACCTCTCAAAACAGATCCAAACTCATCCGCAACTTAAGTCTCGAATTGATTCATATTCACATGTTGGTGGAGGTGTGGTCTGTGGTCAGGAAGTTGCTTTCCTCGGCACCCTCATGGTGACTGAGCGATAAGAATTACCGCATATGAGTGTGCATTTCAAGCTACAACTTCCCTTTTAAAGCTTATCTACAAAACGTTATATCTTTTTTATATTTTCCGCCACAGTTTTTTGAAGAGTTGACCAGTAGCACATCGTATGACCGCCCCTACTAACACATGCTTTAACCGATAGC
>JAFLJW010000251.1 GCA_022712815.1 Pseudodesulfovibrio sp.
TTAGGCAGGTTGGAAAAAGCCTTTGAGAGCTATTCAGAAAGCCTTGAGATCCGTCGGCAAATTCTCAAACAAGTGGGAGAAACGCCAGAATCCTTACGGGATATCTCTGTGTCATTAAATAATGTCGGAAAATGTCTAATAGCGTTAGGCAGGTTGGAAAAAGCCTTTGAGAGCTATTCTGAAAGCCTTGAGATCCGTCGGCAAATTCTCAAACGCGTGGGAGAAACGCCGGAATCCTTACGGGATCTCTCTGTGTCCTTGGATAAGGTCGGAAACTGTCTAATAGCGTTAGGAAACCTTACTGAGGCAAAAAAATATTTTGAAGACGGATGGGCCATTGCCCACGATTTGTTTGGCCTATTCCCTGAACAGCTTGAATATAAAACACTAGCAGACCATTTTCAGGACAGCTTACAAACACTTGCAGCAGAATCCGACCAATCTCAATCATAATTTTCGTTTATTCGAGGTTATAGTATCGTCGGTTTCCTGTATTCTATTGATGCATTTTTGATTCTTGTTTTCATAAACGCTCTCCGTAAAAAAAATTACAAATTATGTGATCATTATTAATAACACTGCCTATTTTCGACACTTCAAATATGGTCAAACAAGATAATTACCGGACTCTGGTTATATGATAGAACGGGTCCGGTTAACCTTTTCCAGTTGATACGTTTTCCCCGGCAACGGTATTTTTATCATTCATTGCTCTGTCTCCATTATAGAAAGAAAAAGGAAACTTAAGAATATATTCAGGCATGTTAACAAGTATGACACGTTGTCAATTTAAATTATATTTACAGATCGCTAAGACACTGGTAGTTATTCTATAATTCCATGCATCTTTGGATATGGATCATCAGAATTTTGTGGCAGGGCGATAAGCATATAAATCCAAGCCCTCTGAACAATGCAAACTGTACTAATTGCAATAATATATTGGAATAATCAAAACATGAAAACTGCAACCATAGAAGAACTATCATATCATCTAAAAGAGGCGAAAAAAGACAATTTACCTGCCCCTATTTTCTTTTTAGGTGCTGGTGCCTCCAAAACGGGTGGTGTTCCTTTAGCAAATGAGATTGTTACTGATATATTAAGCAAATACTCAGAAAACCCTAAAATCAAACGTTTGGAAAAACGGGAAAAAACTTATCCCAAATTAATGGAATGTTTAATTCCGAATGAACGGAATAAATTGCTTAAGGAATATATTAATACTGCAAAAATTAATGTAACCCATATTTACCTTGCACAATTAATGATCCATGGTTACGTCGATTATGTTTTAACTGTCAATTTTGATAATTTGATGCTCAAAGCATTGGCCTTATTCAATGAAATACCGCCTACATACGACATGGCAGTCCTTAAAGATCTGACCACTACCAGATTTAAAGAAAAATCGGTGGTGTATCTTCACGGGCAACATCATGGATTATGGCTACTCAACACTAAAGAAGAAATGGAGAAAGTAAGGGACATTATTCCTCCAATATTACATAGCATAAAAGATAAAAGGCCCTGGGTGTTTATCGGTTATAGTGGAGGGGATCCAATATTTGACCACATAAAAAACCTTGGACGATTTGATAACGGCCTCTATTGGGTCACACATAAGGATAGTGATCCTCAGTCAACTGTATTGAAAGACCTGCTTGACAAACCCAACACAAATGCATTGATCATTAAAGGATATGATTCTGATTCATTTATGCTTAAATTGCATTCAGAATTGAAATTAGAGCAACCCGCCATTATCGCCAAGCCTTTTTATTCTCTCAAATCATTCTTAGACAATATTGTGGATATAGACGACGAAAAACATTTCAAAGGAGTAAAAGAAAGATTAACGATTGCTAAAAGTCAGGTTGATAGAGCTATTGAACAATTTGATATGCATAAAATTGAAACACCCATAAAAATTCAGAAAAATACTGAACTTGATACATTAAAAAAAGAAATCATTGATTTGATAATTTACGAATCATACCAAGACAATAAGATTAATAAGATAACGGATAAAGCAAAAACATTTCAGAATGATGAAATAAATAGTCTGTTAGCCGATTTTTATTTGAACTGGGGAAATCATTTAGGAAATCTTGCAAAGACCAAATCCGGGGAAGAGGCTGAAGCCTTGTATAACCTGGCCTTTGAAAAATTCAAAGCGGGAATTGACTTAGGTGGTAAGTACTATAATCTTGCGTGTACTTATGCTTTAAAACCATTTAAAGAAAAGGCCTATCACTATTTAGAACAGAGTTTAAAGAACAAAGAAATTGACGTTGACTTTGTAAAGAATGATGAAGATTGGAAAGATTATTTAGAAGATGATGCTTTTAAACAAATCTTGGGTCAATAGTGTAATTCATAAAAAAGTAGGTACCATCTTCTAAAAAACATGACGAGGAAAAAGTTGGCTCATGAGCGAAGAAAATATTAAAGACAAATTAAAACAGGCTTTAAAAGAAAATGCACAGCAAGATATCCCAAAAAAACAAAACAGAAAAATACTCATTTTCATAACTGGAGCGTTATTGGTTGGCATTTTCATTCTTTTCGGATCCTCTTTATTTTCTTCAAATACCACAATCGGCCCCTGGGGACAAATCAAAAACCCGGCCGTCGGGAAAACGACCGGCCAAAAAGTCAAAGTGTACGGAGAAACAAAAAATATACAACCGAGCCGATATCTCTGGCTTGCGGTCGATAAACCAGACATCGGGCTTTGTTGGCCCAAGATGCAGATAACCGGCATAAACTCTATTTTCCAGACAACAATAATGGAAGAAGGCCCGGAAGAGCCCTATACCCTTTCACTATATCTGGT
>JAFLJW010000278.1 GCA_022712815.1 Pseudodesulfovibrio sp.
CAGAAGGCGGGGAATCACCAAATCAAAAACACTTGCCCGGTAGTACATGACGCAGCCGGGAAGCCCCAAAATGGGGACTCCGTCCAACATGGAGATCATGAACATGACACCCGGGAAAGTGGGAGAACCATATGTAATGACTTCGGCCCCGGTGGCCCGGATCGCCGTAGGGGTCTGGTCATCCGGATCAACGGACATGCCGCCCGTGACCACCACCATTTCAGCCCCTTCGGCAATGAAGGCGAGGATGGCATCACGGGTCATGGCGGGATCATCGGAAGTCAGACGCTGGCCGACAACGGTGGAGCCAAGTCGGTCGAACTTATTACGAAGCACCGGCCCGAATTTGTCCTTGATGCGGCCATGAAAAACTTCGCTGCCCGTGGTCACAAGCCCGACTTTATGATGCTTGAATGGGCGCACGCCGACCACGTAAGGATACTCGGCACAGATTTCTTCCACGCGCTTGATTTTTTCCTCATCAATGACAAGGGGGACCACGCGAGTCCCGGCCACAGGACGGGACTCCGTCACCTGCTGACCATTGTGCAGAGTCGCCAGCACGACTTCCTCAATGGAGTTGATGCGATTGAGGGCTTCAATATTTATATCAAGCAGGCCGGGATCAGCCACGAAATTGATACGCCCCTCACTGACCTCGGAGAGAGTGATGCCCGGACCGGCTGCTGCCATGGCAATACGATCGGCAGCGTCATCCTCGTGGACCTGATCGTCCTCCAGGTGCAGCACATAAATATGCTCCTTGCCGATTTGAAGTAAGGTGGGGATGTCTTCCTGAGCGACAATATGACCTTTCTTAAAGGCTGGACCCTTGTACTCCCCGGGAACTATTTTCGTCATGTCGTGGCACAAAACCATGCCCACGGCTTCTTCAACGCGCACGGTTTTCATGTGGCTATTGCTCCATTCTCAGTCGCTTTAAAATTGTAAAAAATACGTCTATTTTATCAAAGGACACACTGATCAAAACGAATTTGCAAAACAGGGATGTGAGTTCTGCTATTTGACCGCGAAAAGGAGCAAAAGTATCCCCTCGCCGGTCGCTTGTAGTTGCCCATTGAGGGCTAGTGGCCCCATTTTTCTGTCTCAAGACGCAACTTAAGTGCAAAGTTCAAGGAGACGGCGTTTGGCAACTAGAAGATTTGCCAACCCGAACAGAGTCATAAGCTGTGTTTGGTTCTTGGCCTGCCCTCGATAGCGGACTTTTTTTCAGGCCAGAGAGATTCTTGATGATATGGAATGGGTGCTCAACCTTGGCGCGTACGCTAACCTGAAAACCCGCAACTAGTACGCGTATTCTCCCCCTCCCGTCTCTCTGCAAAGATAATCGCCGACATCTACAAGGAATATTGGCAGATTGAGACCTTCTTCCGGCTTATCAGCAGTTTTTTTAGCTCAAACCCTTTGTCGGGATTTCAAAGGATGTCGTTCTGAGTCAAAACTGCGCCGTGAAGAAGACGTCATCCCCCGAGCGTAATAGTGAGGGGGTACGCACGAATTGTATCAATAAGCTCTTGCAAATGCTCTTTGGTGTGGGGAATAACGCCATTCAAAGCATATTTTCTGTCCAGTTGCGACCATTTATGTTCACCCAGTCGATGATAGGGCAATATGTCGAGGGCGATAACATTTCGTAATGAGGCAGCCAAAGATGCGGTTTGATCCAGGTTCTCCAGCGAATCATTGTGTCCAGGGATAAGAGGCAGACGGATTCTGATGGGGATGTTCATTTCGTTAATCTTGTGCAGATTGTCCAAAATCAAGGAGTTTTGGACGCCGGTAAGTTTTTCATGGATTGCCGAATCCATATGCTTGATATCAAAAAGAATCAGGTCCAGGTGCGAAAGTACTGGCAGTATTTTTTCCCACTTGGCAAACCCGCAGGTTTCAACAGCAGTGTCTACCCCACGTTTATGTGCTTCTTTGGCGAGTTCTTTTAAAAACTCAGCTTGGAAAAAAGGCTCTCCGCCAGAAAAAGTTACTCCACCATTTGAGTTTATGTAGAATTCCTTGTCTCGGACAACCTCATCCATAACTTCTGCGACACCAAGATATCTTCCACAAATGTTTATGGCATTCGCATAACACCCTTGTTGACATTTTCCGCATTCTGGCAAAATACATTTGTCGGTGTTTATAATTATTTCTCTATTTCCCCCCAAAACAATGCACTTTTCAGGACATGCGTCAATACAACTACCGCACGCAATGCAATTGTCTTCTATAAACAGGATATCAGGTGTTTTGTGTATGCTTTCAGGATTTTGACACCATAGACAATTGAGCGGACATCCTTTCAAAAAGACTATCGTGCGAATTCCTTGACCATCATGAATTGAGAAACGTTGAAAATCTGAAATTAGTCCTTTCAATTCTGTAGATTCTTTTGTCGGTGCCCGATAGACTTGTAAGTGTGATCGTAGAGTCATTAAATATCCTTGGTAGCCGAGGGTTGACGACTTATTTCATGCCGGTGGAATCATGTTGAAATTGAGGGCAAATTCGGAAGATAGTTACTCTCTCCCCAATTTGCCCTCGTAGTCTATTTTGATGTTGGTCAGACAAATGGATTAACGTTAGACATATCTATTAGTAAAATCCATTTTTTACCACGCAGGCGAAGCTTGAGTCGTGCTATGTCCAGAGAACAGAGTAGAACGCTGCTCCAACCACGGCACCAAGGATAGGGCCAACTATTGGAATCCAGGAATAACTCCATCCAGAGTCACCTTTGCCTGCTATGGGCAAAAGTGCGTGTGCGATACGTGGGCCCAGATCCCGTGCGGGGTTAATGGCAAATCCTGTAGCCCCTCCGAGGGACATACCAATGGAGGTGACAAGTATGCCAATCGCCATGGGTGCAAAGCCAACCAGAGGGGTAGCTTTTTCGACATGAGGGTCTAACAGGAAAAGGATGCCCAATACGAGCATGGCTGTGCCGATGACTTCTGCCAACAAGTTTCCCAACGTATTAGGCATCGCAGGCATGGTCGAAAAAACAGCAAGTTTGAGTCCGGAGTCTTCGGTGGCGGCCCAATGCGGAAGATAGGCAAGCCAAACTAAGATCGCTCCACAAAAAGCTCCAAAAATCTGACCAGCTATATAAACAGGCACTTGCACCCAAGCCGTTTTCCCTAAAACTGCCATCGCAATAGTGACAGCAGGGTTCAGGTGCGCGCCGCTGGCCCAAGCAACGGCATAAATGCCAAATGCCACGGCAAGCCCCCATCCAGCACATATTATGAGCCACCCCGATCCGGAGGAGAGTCCGGACATGGAGCCTTTTGAATTGGTTAAAAGAACTTGGGCGACACATCCACACCCAAGCAAACATAGAATTCCAGTGCCAACTGCTTCCGCTATAAAGATATTCATACCCGACCTCTTTGATTCTGTTTACAAATAATCGGAGCGGGTCGTTTTTCAACCGAAAAACGACCCGCTCTCTGACGACAAATTAGAACATTTGTTCTGTGCGGGAAATAATGTCGTCCTGAATGGCGTGATTCAATGAAGTAAAGAAAGCACTATAGCCTGCTACTCGTACAACAAGACCGCGATAATTATCGGGGTTGCTTTGTGCGTCTACCAGCGTTTCTTTACCGATGACGTTGTACTGAATGTGGGTTCCGCCACCTTCAAAGAGCGTCTCGGTTATTGCAATAAGGTTTGCGAGGCCCTTGTCACCTTCCAAGGCACTGGGATGGAACTTCATGTTCAACAGTGTGCCGTTGGAGGCAATGACATGGTCAAGCTTGGTAACGGATTTGACCGAGGCGGTGGGCCCTGAATGGTCCATGCCCGATGCAGGTGAAACTCCGTCAGCAAGGGGTTCGCCGGATTTGCGTCCGTCAGGTGTCGCCCCGACTACTGTTCCCAAAGGAACATTTGCCGAGACAGGGTACAAGCCGGGCTGAAAACACCCGCCGCGCGGATTCATGTATCTCTCAACTTCCTGACAATAAATGAAAGCCGCATCGTGGGCGATGCTGTCTGCGTATGGCTCGTCATTGCCGTATTTGGGAGCGCGATTGATAAGCTGTTGGCGGATTTTCTCCCCACCGTCTTTTTCAAAGTTCGTGTCGATGGCATCCTTGATCTCTTTAAGATTAAGTTCCTTGTTATCGAACACGAGACTCTTTATTGCTGCCAATGAATCTGCAACGTTCGCTACACCAACACCCTGCGGGCCTGTGAAGTTGTAATGAGCACCGCCTTCCTGAAGGGATTTGCCCTCGGCAATACAGTCATCCACCAGAGAGGATAAAAACGGTAAAGGAGCACGCTGGCCATGGGCCTTGTCCACGGCGTTGTCCGAGATCACCAAAAGCCTTACAAAATAAGCCATCTGTTTACGATAAGCTGTCATCAAATCTTCATAGGAGGCAAAGGAGGCAAGCTCGCCGGTTTCCGGACCGAGCCTTTCCCCGGACAAGGGGTCCACACCGTTGTTGGTGCTCAGTTCCAAGACTTTGGCGAGGCTGAAAAAGGCGGCGTCGTGCCAGCCTTCGGTCTTTCCGCCGACTTGGGGTTCAACACAACCGATGATGCCATAGTCTCTGGCATCTTCCATTGTAAGACCACGCTGTCTTAGAGAGGGAATGATATAGCGGTCATTATAGTACGCTGGCATTCCCAAACCAAGACGAGTGACCTCAGCGGATTTTTTGTACAACGCCTCTGGCGTTCCCGCATGAACTCGGATGGAAATGGAGGGTTGATAGAATTTCGTATTGCTGGTTGCCTGAAGGCACAAAAAAGACAATTCGTTGGTCGCGTCATTTCCTTGCTTGTCAACACCACCGATAATAAGATTTTGAAACATGGGGTAGCCGCCAAAAGCCTTGGTAGAACCTTCGTCGCGTACCTTGTTGATCTCATTGAACTTTAAGAACAACAAATCCAACAAATCCTGTGCTTCTTCCTGAGTGACGGTTTTATCCTGTTCCAAATATGGGAACATGTATTGATCGAAACGCATGGGAGAAATGGAATGGCCGTTTGACTCAAGTTGCAGCACGAGCTGGATAAACCAGAAGGACTGGAGTGCTTCGGCAAAAGAGGTTGCGGGTTTGGCTGGCACCTTAGCGCAAATTCGGGCGATTTCCTTAAGTTCTGCCTGTCTGGTTGAGTCTTTTTCCTGTTTCGCCAATTTCTCTGCCAGAGCGGAAAAGCGTTGGGCAAAGTGAATTACGGCTTTGTTGGAGGTAACGGCAGAATTGAGAAAGACGATTTTTTCAGCGTGTTCCGGATTGGATTGGTCCAACTTGGCCAATGCGGTTTCGGCTTCGGTAATGACCCCTTCGAGCCCCTTGGAAAGAACCTTGGCATAGTCTACCGAGACGTGGCCGACACCATTGAAAAAGTAGTTGCCTACGGTGAAAACGCCCTTGTCCTGGGCTGCGAGAGCTTCCTCGGGCATGAGCGCAGTTGCCAACTCGTTTGTGGTCTTTCCTTTCCAATACGGGAAGACTTCGCGAAGAATGGCCTTATTCGGTTCGGAAATCAAAAAGACGTCACCGGTTCTTTTTTCCAGTCTATCGAGTTCCTCTTCGAGCCAAGTACAGGAGAATTCCGGAAAAACGGGAGCAGCGCGTGGCTTCGCGCATTGATTTCCAACAATCAGTTCATCGGGTTGGATGAAAATTGTCATTTTGCTGAGAATGTTTTCGAATGCTTTTGCACGACGCACCGGCATGGGCTGATCTTCTGTCTCTTTATAAGATTCAGTAATCAATTGCGCGCGCTCCACACAAATCTCTGGAGTTATGTTAATAAACCTTTCTCTAATGGCCTCAACTCTTTCCGTGGGGCCTACTTCCCGGGTGACATCAATAGAACTCAATTCTTTTGTTTTCATGATACGATCTCCTAGTATTGTTTAGTGAATTATGAACACCTCAAAGATGTTATTCCTCCTTTGGTGATTTCTTGCCGGATGTTAATAGAGAGAAAGTGCATTCATATCCGTGAGGCCTGCCCCTCTCTCTTTTGTTTTTTTAATAAAACAAATTGTTAATCATCACGATATCCCTTGGATGGGGTATTAAAGTACCTCACTAGGGGTATTTGTTGATTTTGAATTGGGAAAAGAGGGCTCGTTCGGACCACTTGCTAAGGTGGAATTTGAATCCTAAAATGACCTCGAAAGGAGGATGCAGATGGGCAATAAACACAGTCATTTACAGATCCGTTCAAGGCCAAGGTTGCTTTGGAAGCTGTCCGGGGCGTGAAGACTTTGGCTGAACTGGCGGCACAATATCAGGTCCATCCCAATCAGATGTCGCAATGGAAAAAGCAGTTGCTGTCGCAAGCCAGGGACGTATTTTCGGCAAAAAAGCAGTGACTCGGGCAAGATGGCAAACGAGCTAACAGCCCCTCTTTATGAAGAAATCGGGCGATTGAAGGTGGATATCAAGTGGCTTGAAAAAAGTTTTGAGCTTGCCGCATGCAACTCGTCGGACCTGGGTGAAGTCACACCCGAACTATTCCATCCGGCGACAATTCAGGTTGGCAGGTATATCTCGTTCTGGTTTTTACTACGAAGCGAAGCCTGAGTCGGAAGAGAACTTGACGTTAACGCGCCTGATCGATCAAAAGTATATGCAGCTTCCTGAATATGGTTCACGCAGATTCTAATCTGAAACTTAACACCCTGTGGGGTTGGTTCCTTGCTTGAATGAAGGGGCTGTACCAAATAACTCCTCTGAGTTATCTGTATGGCAATGCGAAAAAGTCGTCTGAGTCAAGGAAAGCAGCTCCGTTTGATCGAGTATTTTGTGGCTGACACCACTGCACGTTGTGCTGCCGATCTGATTGGTGTGAACTTTAAATCGGCCGCTTACTATTTCATCGACTTCGGGTAATCATAAACCAAGAGACCATAAATGAAGAACTTTTATCTGGTGAATCTGAAGTCGATGAGAGCTATTCTGCCGGCAAGCGAAAGGGCAAGCTGTGCCGTGGAGCAACGGGTAAAGTGCCTATTTTTGGAATCCTGAAAAGAAGCGTAAAGGGCTATACGCAGGTCATTCCCCATGCCAAAAGCAAAACGCTAATACCAATCATCCGAGAAAAAATTCAATCGGACAGCATTGTGTATAAGGATGGACTTTACAGTTACAACGTGCTGGATGTGTCAGAGTTCAAACACTTCAGGATCAACCATTCAAAATTATTCGCAGGCAGCCACAGCCATCTCAATGGCATTGGTAATTTTTGGAACCAGAACAAGCGGCATATGCACAAATTTAATGGTATCCCGGTCAAGCCTTTTTCATTATTCTTGAAGGAATATGAGTAGCGTTTTAATAACAGCAATCCAATATGTCAGTTTAAACAACTGAAACAAAGGGTTAAGAAACATATGGGCTAGTCATCTGGTACAGCCCCTTATCTTTGCATGTAAAAATGTGTAAATGAACTGAAAAAGATCTCGAAAATCGTAGTTTTCAAGGCCTTCGTATTTATTTGTCGAACACCCTCTCACGATAATTTTCCGTTATCCAAAAACGATAGATCGCACTTCCCATAAGGCAGAGGGACTCCCCTGTCCACGGAGCAGTCCCCAACAACTTGGTGAAAGGCTATATTTATAGCTAGCCCCAAGAAAGGAGGCTTTACACTTGGGGCATATACACACCTATTTCTATCCCGGGCGTTTCTTGACATTGAGTTGCCAAGGAGCGATAAATTTGCAATTAACCGCTTGGTCCATGCATGCACGACCGTGACACATTTTTTTTGGGATAAAACTACGTGAGCAAAATAAAAGTATTCTTTGGGGACCTTATCCATACATGGGAAAAAGTCTCGGTTTGGACTATTCCCATTAACATCGGCTTTGTAGGTGGATACGCTTGCCAGGAACTCGGAGATGACATTGATTTGCATCTCTTCAAGCGTCCCGAAGAAATGATCGAAGCCATTCGAGCAGAGAAGCCAGATGTGGTGGGGCTTTCCTACTACGTATGGAACCTGAACCTGAACAAGCTGGTGTCTAAAATCGCCCGAGAAACCAATCCAAATGTTCTCATCATGGGTGGAGGTCCGCTTTTCACCGATCTCAATTACACAACGGACTTTACACACCAATTTTTCGCCAACCACCAAAACGTTGATGCCTATACCCTAAACCAGGGGGAACGGCCCACCGTAGAACTTCTTTCCCGCTTCATTGATTCGGGAAGAGATATAGCCAAGTTGCGCACACTGAATGTGGACGGTTGCCTAATTAATGATCTGGCGGCATCCGACACTATTCACATCAGCAATCCGATTCCTGGATTTGACGATCTGGATCACATTCCGTCACCCTATCTTTCAGGTCTCATGGACCCCTTTTTTGAAGGGCCCTACCTGCCACTTCTTGAGACAAACCGCTCCTGTCCGTATCGCTGTGCCTATTGCGCCTGGGGAATCGGGTCCAATAAACTTTCCACATTCAGCCTCGAACGAGTATTTGCGGAGATCGACTACATTGGTTCCCATGTCAAAAAATACGGAACCATGATGACCTGCGATGCCAACTTCGGTATTCTGGACCGAGATGTCGAGATCGCAGAAAACATTTATGCAACTCATAAAAAATACGGATTTCCCACATTCATCAACGTGCAATGGAACAAGTCCAACCCTGACCGTATCTACCGGGTAGCCAAAGCCTTTGACGGCATTGCCAGCGTGGGGTCCTCCCGTCAATCCCTGCACGATCCGACGCTGGAAGCCATCGGACGAAAAAACCTGCCCATCGACGAAGTGACTTCCATCCTGAACAAACTCAAAGTACCACTGTTCACTGAGCTGATTCTGGGCCTGCCTTACGAGACCAAGGAATCCCATCTGGATGCCAACCGCAAGCTCATGGACTGGGGATACGAGATAAACAACTATAATCTCCATATGCTTCCCGGCACCCGCATGGACGGTGAAGAATATCGTACCAATTTCGTTCGCAAGACCGGCTGGCGACTTCATGACAATGCCTGGGGCATCTACGATGGAGAAACGATCATGGAAGGCCAGGAAGTCGTGCTGGAAACGTCCACCATGACCATTGAAGAACTGCGTTCCTTCCGCTTCATGCACTTCCTTTTCCAGTTCATGTGGGGCAAGGAATGGTATCGCCTGTTCCTTATCTTCATGAAAAACCTCGACATGCACCCGGTGGACTTCATGGAGGCTGTTGGTGAATACTCATTGAAAGACAGCGGCGAAATCGGGGCCATGCGTGACCGCTTTTCAGCTGACCATGACCTTGAAAATTTCAGTGAGTTCAATGGACTTTATGAATACTGGGCACAAGAAGAACACTTTGAACGCCTCAAAAACGGCGATTACGGCAAGCTCAACATGCAGTATACCTATGAAGTGCTGCTGGACAGCCACGATGCCTTCAACGAGTTGCTGTATACAATCTCTTCCGACCATCTAAAAAAGACGATAGCCGACGATTCCAAACGACAGGCGGCTCTTGATGCATGCCACGATGTTCTGATTTATCAGGCAGGTCTTCGCTTCGAACTGACTGATGACATCAAATTGGTGGAATCCAAAATCATTGAAACAAACCATGATGTTCTGGACTGGGTGGAAAGAGAATGCCAAGGGATGCCAAAACAGCTTCCAGACGGGCAGGCAATTCGCTACGAATTTTACCTTGACGATGAGCAAAAAGACTTTCTGAAAAAACGTCTGGAACAATTCCAAACCAAAAACCTGAATATGGCACTACGGAAGCTTTCCGAATATCTCGGCGCCAAATACATGTTATTCAAAGTCCGCAAAGCCCAATAAGGAACAATGCCATGAGCAGGGTCAACCCTTTCGACGCCATATATGCGCAAATCAACTCCATGTCCGCCGACGAGAAGATGGCAAATTTGCCTGATTTCCCCAAAGCTCTGGATGTGGAATTAACGAATACGTGCAATTTCAAATGCCTGATGTGTCCAGTTGGTACACGCGTCCAGAAACGCAAACCTGGCTTCATGTCGGAAGAGGTCTACAACCGTGTTCTGGCCGAGGCTGCCGCACATGGCACACCGCTTAGATTCATCCTCTGGGGCGAACCAACCATGCACACGAATTGGATTTCCTATCTAAAACGCGCCAAAGACAAAGGACTGATCGTTCACTTCAACACCAATGGCAGTCTGCTTGATACCGAGCAAATGCAACAACTGGTGGACCTTGGTGTGGACTCAATCAAATTCTCCTTTCAGGGTGTGGATACAAAATCGTACCGTGAGATGCGCAACATCGACTACTACGAGAAGCTGTTGGACAAAGTGGAAGAACTATACACCGTGCGCGGCGACAAGGCCGCACCCTACATCCACGTATCAACCACCATCACCTATGAAACGACCGATCAAATAAAGACTTTTCAGAAACGAGTTGGAAAAATTACGGACAAGGTAACTATAGGGCGCACCGAATTGGGACGTTTCGATGTATCCAGTGCCAAGCTGAGCAATGCAGAAAAACAAACTTTGGAAATGCTCAAGGAAAATGAGAGCCTCGTCAAAAAACATCCCAGCTGCTGCCCGGAAGTTTACGATAAACTCTCGGTACACTGGGACGGCGTAGTTTCTGCCTGCTGCCGCGACTTCAACGATGTCATGGTTGTCGGCAATGTGCAGGAAACCCCACTGGCCGAAATATGGAAATCAGAAAAGCTGCTGTCCTTTCGTAAGGAATTAGCCAAGGGAAACTTTGATAAATTCCCACTATGCAAAATATGTTTTGATTATCAGAGCTTACAAACACCAGGCCTTCAAGGAATCAAGTAGGCATTGATTATGGCAAATAAAAACAGAGACTACCTGAGCGTTGTCTACGACAAAAGACCAAAAACAGAATACCCGAATCTTCTGGCCCGGGAACTGATGAAACGATTCAACCTCAATCCGGACATGTCCTTGCTGGATGTGGGCTGCGGACAAGGTGAGATGTTAGAGGCATTCAAAACCGCCGGGCTTGAAGTCAAGGGTCTTGATCTCGCACCTAGTGCTTTAGATCGTGAAGACAGCATCGAAATATCCCAATGCGATGTGACTTGTGAAACCTACCCTTACGGCGATGGCCTGTTCGATGCGGTCTTTGCCAAGTCTGTCATCGAACACGTAGTGGACCCGACAAATATGCTTGCAGAAATGAGACGAGTACTCAAACCCGGTGGAGTCCTGATCCTGCTCACCCCGGATTTTTCCAAACTCCACACCGTATTCTACGAAGATCCCACGCATGTGCACCCCTATGTACCCAAAAGCGTACAGGCCCTGCTGATGATGAATGACTTTTCCGCTCCTGAAGCCGAACTTTTCTGCCACCATCAGCTCCTCTGGAAAGACGATGTCTATAAACTGGCCGCCAGGACTTTACAGCTCTGCCTGTCCGTCGAGTCAGCTCGCTGGCTAACTGAAAAAACCGGACTCAAATTCATCCGGTGGTCCGTTGAGCGTCAGGTTCTTGCCTCGGCGCAAAAATAGCAATATTGCCCTGCGCAATCATATAGTTGGAGAAAAGAATGGATTTCAAAAAACCTGTCATTACGGATAATCGGAACCTGCGCAAGAAAGTTCCCGAAATCAACAATTTCTTTGAGGAAGCGGAAAAAGAACTTGCTGGCTTCCCGCGTGAAAACAATATCATTGTTGATCCCAAAATAGTCGAATTCGTCAACTGCCCCATCTGCCGCAATTCCAATGCCAGTCAGTTGTTCGTGAAATACGGGTTCATATATGCCGAATGCAATGAGTGCAGCCATGTTTTCGTACAGAACCGCATCAAGGAAGATGTCCTGCTCGGCCTGTACTCAGAGTCCACACCAGACAAGCTTGACCGCAAAATTAAAACAAGTTCCCAGCACCTCGACTACTGGGGGAAAATTCATCAGAAATATCTCTCCTACGTGTCTGAGCACGGCAGCAAGAATCCCAACATGATAGATATCGGTTGCGGTGCAGGGACATTCCTTCGCAATGCTAAAAAACTCACGAACATGAAGTTGCACGGGTTGGATTTTTGCGAAGACACCTTTGAATCCATCATCGAACTCATAGGTAAGAACAACTACTTCTATCGCACACGTATTCAAGATATCGACTTTGGCGGCAAGAAATTTGGCCTGATCTCCTTATGGGGCGTATTGGAGCATCTGGTCGACCCGGTTGAAGTCATGCAAAGTTGCGCGAGCATTCTGGACGATGACGGAATCATGATTCTACTCATCCCCAATCCAAACAGTCGAGCCATTCAGATTCTCGGCGTGGCAACGCCTACCCTACATCCGCGCGGGCACATCACCCTGTGCACCGAACAGAGCTTCAACAACCTCTGCGGACAATGCGGATTAAAAGTTCTGGAACGCTTCCAGGAACTACCGGTCATTGACCTCATGCATCCTTACATCAGCTACAGCGACAAACTGATTGACGAACTGGTTGAACGCCAAGAATGCTACTACGATGTCTATGTAGTAGGTAAAGAATAGCCGGAGCAAGATCATGACTCATACCTGTGACGTCTGCATCACATGGCTGGCCGTTCACGGAGGCGCATACCACAAGCTCCTGAGCTTCCAAGATCATCTAAAAAATGATGGAATCTCATGCACTGTCATCCTGAGCACAAGCCGCCCCCTTGGCATTCAAATTGGCGTTGATCTTTCCGAACAGGATATTGAGCGACTCAAGGAGCGTGACGTCTTGGTCACGGATGCTGACACCGCTCGAAAACTGACTCTCAAGATGGATGCCGGACTGCATCTTTTCGACTCCCACAAAGATGATCGCAACGAAGCCATGATTTTGGAACTAAAATCTAAAGGACGCAAGGTCGGCCAGATAGCTTCATTGCTCAGTGATTTCACACCCTATGGCGCTGACTACCTCTTTATCCAGCACCCCCTGACACTCTGGTACGTATGCAAATATTCCCATTCAAGGGAAGCCAGCAACTTTGCGCAAGCCAAAAAAATCTATTTCTCCGGCAATATTTTCTATGAACCGCTGCTCAATACGCAAACGACAGACGTCAGGGACTGGGAGTCTTTTAGCACCAAATACCACATGGACAAAGACAAACCACTATGTCTCTGGCTTCCCAATCGTCAGGATGCCACCCTGTCAGTCTACGGTGAAGTGGTTTCTGCCATACGCGATGCCGGATACAATCCAGGCGTCAAAATGCACCCATGGGAATACAAACTTGCAAAACTCGGTACGGACGTCACCGGCCTCGGCATTACGTCGGCCCAAAAATGGGGTATCACGGCCATTGAAGAAAAAGACACCTCATGGGCCTACAAGCTATGCGAGCTTGCAATCACCAGAGGATCAAGCACAATCTTTGAACTCGCATTCTGGAAAAAACCGGGACTGGTCCTCCCTGTCAATACGTACACCAAACTGGTAGCGGCACAATCCCGGCTGGTCGCATCTTGTTCTCGTGAAGTGAATTCCATTGAGAACCTGACCCATTTCATGACCACGAAAATGCCTGTGAAGCTGCCTGATTCAGCTTATACTCAAGTGCAGAAGTCATTGCTGCCCAACCGTAATGGCAACTCACTTGACTGGCTGGTTCAGGATGTTATTGACGCCCTGTCCGCAGATGATAACACTCAGCCCATCGGCTCCATGAGGCGAGTGCACCGCATGTTCAAGGGGATGGTTCCAGATTATTTTTATGACACGTTGCGACCGAGACAACGCCTCAAGTACGGATTGATGAAGGCTCTCGGCATATCATTTTAAATACCTGTAGGAGCATATAGTGAAAGTAGCCATCATCGGCATGGGCGGCATGGGCCGCCGACATCTGGAAGCGGTCCTCAAAGGCGGTATGGAAATATCAGCCGTCTGTGACTTTTATGAAGAATCCGCTCAGGCCGCCATAGCGGAATGCTCACCAAAGCCAGACATTTACACCGACTGGAAAACCCTGCTGGCTAAAGGCGGTTTCGACATCCTGATTGTTGCCACGAATGGCCCCAGTCATCATGAAATTATTCTTGCCGCTGCCGCTGCCCAAATTCCATACGTACTATGCGAGAAGCCTCTCGCCACCAGCGGCGAAAAATGCCGTGACATGGTCGATGCCTGCGCCAAAGCCGGAACCAAACTCGGTGTCAATCTCGCTCGCCGATTCATGCCCGTCTCCATTGCACTCAAAGAAGCACTCAAGGACGAAGTGATCGGCAAGGTCACACACTTCAATTTCCACATAGGTGCGGGCGGACTCGGCTGTATCGGAACTCACTATTTCGACATGCCAGCCTGGCTCCTCGATACCCGGCCCGAATGGGTATCTGGTGTTATCGACGAGAACCCGGCTCCTAATGTTCGTGGAGACCAATTTTTCGATCCAGGTGGACGAGCCATTGTCGGCTACCCAAAAGGTGTGACCGCTTCATTTGAATGCTCAGGCAACGTTGCGCGAGTCTCAAAAGGAGAAATTTTAGGTACGCATGGTCATATTGTATTCGACGACCTCGACCCCGACGGCATGATCGTAAACATCTATGCTCGTCCCAAGGAAGCATGGGATGAACCGTCAAACCGATATTTCAAACCGGAACTGGTCCTGCCTGCCATTGAACCAGCTCCCTTCGAAGTAGTGGATTCCAGTTTGCGCTGTCTTCAGGATCTGCTGGCAGGCGGCGACACCATAATAGGTGGACTGGATGCCGTTGACGTAGTCATGGGCATCCATCTTTCCGCAAAGAAAGGCGGATGGATTAAAATCCCCCTGCCCTTGACTGGCAACGACCTGCACCTCGATATTCCAATAACCTAGGCCGATACAGATGAAAAAAACTATACGTCTCGGATTTGTAGGCGCAGGCCTCATAGCAACTCAGCATATCGCAGCCATCAAAGTTCACCCCAATGCAGAGGCCGTGGCTCTAACCTCGCGCACCCGCAACACAGCTGATGCCTTCGCTGCCGAGCACGGTATCCCAGCCGTCTATGACACTTTGGAAGAGATGGTAAAGACGGCCGATCTCGACGGCCTGATGATCATGGTTTCGCCAGAACACATGTTTACCGTAGGCCAAGAGGCACTGAAGTACGGACTGCCGGTATTCATGGAAAAACCAGCTGGCCTTACTCCTGAACAAACCCGCGCACTCATTGCCATTGCCGATGACAACAACGTACCCACTATGGTCGGATACAACCGCCGATTCTATTCAATTTTCCATAAAGGACTTGAGATCATAAATGATCACGGTCCTTTATATGGCATCCTTGTAGAAGGTCATGAACGCATGGGCGGTATCCATGCCTGTGGTCGATTCTCCGAAGATGCCATTAAAAACTGGATTTACGTCAACGGCACACACACCATTGACCTGCTCCGCTTTTTCGGTGGAGAAATATCAGAAGTCAAGTCCGTTGGCAGCCGCTGGAACGAGCCGGGAGGCGACCAGTTCTCCGCAGCCATTGAGTTCAAAAATGGGGCCATTGGCACCTATGTTTCCAACTGGCTTTCACCGGGCGGATGGCGCGTGGTTCTATATGGAAAAGGTGTCAGCGTTGAATACAATCCACTGGAAAAAGGAATCTGGACCAATAGTAAATTCGAAACCCGTGAAATACTACCGGCCAAGGAAGACTTGGATGTCAAACCCGGCTTCTACAACCAAATGGACTGCTTCTGCCGACTAATTTCAAATGAAGAAGCCAGCCCGTTCAAGCAGGATCTCCACGGAGCACTCCGTACCATGGATTTGGCAGCAGCCATAGCTGCCAACGTCAAGGACCGAAAATAGAGATTACAGCCCACACCGTTTTTGCAATACCATTTCGCACAGTTCAAAATCGAATAAATCGTCAACATCCAGAGAACGTTCCCGGGGCATTACATATGCCAGGGTTTCAGCAGTCAGGTACTTCTGCGTCCGCCTGATCCAGTCGCACTTGGCGACATAAACCGCGCCGTTTGGTTCATATGTATCGGGCAGTTGTTGCCGTGCCGTAAAATATGAATCCTGTTCGATGACAAATTTCAATCGATCATCTTCGGTCAGATGAAAAGTATAATACGGACTGACAGACGCCTCGACCATGGAGATGCAGCAGTTAGCGTCATGCTCAATGCACCGCTTGATGCAACCGTCAATGTCCTCCACTGTACGGAGTGGGGATGTTGGCTGAAGCAACACCACATAATCGTATTTCTCCGGTAACGTATCAAGCATATGGAGCACCGGAGCTACGCCGCTGGCAGTATCCGAGGCAAGCTCTCCGGGACGCATGAAGGGAATCTCGGCACCGCACAGACGCGCAACTTCGGCGATTTCTTCGTCTTCGGTGGAAAGCACCAACCGATCAATGTATTTTGATTTAAGTCCTTCCTCGATTGCCCAACCTATAAGCGGCTTACCTGCCATAGCCCTGATATTCTTGCGGGGAATACCCTTTGACCCTCCCCGGGCCGATATGGTCGCCAAAACGGTCTTACCCTGAATCATGGTGGCTCCTTGCTCGTTTCTGCCCAGTTTCTACGGCAAAACCACCCTGATAGCAAAGGCAGCCTGGCTTGCAGGATAAGGCGATGTGATATAGGTCTAAATCGTTCTACAGGGCTTATTTGATATCAGCCAAACATCTATATCGACGAACATGACGAGGAATATATGAAAGAAATTGTAATCGGAGGCCGCAAAGTCGGCCCGGCCCATCCACCGCTGGTCATTGCCGAAATCGGCATCAATCACGAAGGCTCCATGGACAAGGCCCGGCAGATGGTCGATGCCGCCGTGGGCGCAGGCTGCGAGTGTGTAAAATTCCAGTCCCATGTAGTCGATGATGAAATGAGCCCGCAAGCCAAGAAAGTGATCCCCGGCAATGCTGATGTCTCCATCTGGGAAATCATGGAGCGATGCGCCCTGACCGAAGAACAAGAGGCCGAGATCAAAGCCTATGTGGAATCCAGGGGAGCCATTTTCCTGAGCACCCCTTTTTCCCGCGCTGCGGCGGATCGACTGGAACGTATCGGTGTCGAAGCCTATAAAATAGGCTCTGGCGAATGCAATAACTACCCGCTCATCGACCACATTGCATCCTTTGGCAAGCCAATCATCCTGTCCACTGGCATGAACGACATGGTCAGTGTGACCAAGGCCGTCGAAGTCCTGCGCAAACGCAAAGTTCCGTTCGCACTGCTCCATACCACCAGCCTCTACCCCACTCCCTATGAGAAAGTCAGACTGGG